>CACZTA010000188.1 GCA_902783935.1 uncultured Lachnospiraceae bacterium
TCCCGTCATACCAGATCGCCGTCCGGCTGCCGAACTTCTGTGCGGTGCGCCGGATCAGGCCGCTGACAGTCAGATTTTCAAGAGGAAGCATATTCATGGTTCGCTCCTTCCGGGAATTGACACACATTATTCCCAATTTATATAAATTAAATTTACATTACCTGGTTAACTAAGTCAACTGAAACCCATAAGAGGGGAAACTTTTGAAGGTTTTAGCCAGTTTTCGGGGCTCTTTTGTTGACAAGGAATGACAGGAAATTTTATAATAAACTTTGTATAACCTAGTTAACCCGGTTGCGAAAGTCCTTGGGCTTTTTTAACAATGCATTTCAAGAGAGGAGACGTATTTATGGCAGAAACAACGACAAAGCCCCGCCGCCAGCCGCCGGATCCGAATTCGGCGAAGTACAAACTCGGCAAGATCGCGGACGATGCCTACGCATCTGCAGCCGCAGCAAAGGCCAGAGGCGAGATGATCGGCTGGTGCGCGAGCAACTTCCCGGTCGAGATTCCGGAGACGCTCGGACTGGCAGTGGTTTATCCTGAAAACCAGGCTGCCGGCATTGCCGCACGCGGAGGCGGTGTGACGATGTGCGAAGAAGCGGAATCCGAAGGCTATTCCAATGACATCTGTGCTTATGCCCGGATCAGTCTTGCCTATGCAAAACTGAAAGAGGCACCTGTGGAACCGAATGTTCCCATGCCGGACTTTGTCCTCTGCTGCAACAATATCTGCAACTGCATGATCAAGTGGTATGAGAACCTCTCTAAAGAACTGAATATCCCGATGTTCATCATCGATATCCCGTTCAATCCCGATTATGAAGTCTCCGAAGCACAGATCGCTTATGTGCGCGCCCAGTTCTGGGATGTTATCCACGGCCTTGAAAAACTGACCGGCAAAAAGTGGAGCGATGAAAAGTACAAAGAGGTCATGGAGATCTCCGGCCGCACAAGCCGCGCATGGCTTGCCGCGACTGCATGTGCGAAGTATACGCCGTCGCCGTTCAACGGCTTCGACCTGCTGAACCATATGGCCGTCATGGTCACCGCCCGCGGTAAGAAGGAAGCTGCCGAAGCGATGGAGATCCTGCTGAAAGAATATGAGCAGAATCATGTCGAAGGCAAATCAACATTCCGCGCGGAAGAAAAATACCGCATCATGTTTGAAGGAATCGCCTGCTGGCCGTGGCTGCGTGTCACGTCTACCGGACTCAAGGGCCGCGGCATCAACATGGTCACTACGATCTATGCGGATGCATTCGGCTTCGTGTATAAAGATTTCGATGACATGTGCCGCGCGTACTGCAACGTTCCGAACGCCATTAACCTTGAGCACGCCCGCGACAAGCGCGTGAAGCTGTGCAAGGACAACAGCGTGGAAGGCCTCCTGGTCCACACGAACCGTTCCTGCAAGCTGTGGAGCGGATTCATGCCGGAAATGAGCCGCCAGATCGGCGAAGCCTGCGATATCCCAGTGGTTTCCTTCGACGGCGACCAGGCAGATGCCCGCAACTTCTCCGAGGCACAGTATGACACACGCGTCCAGGGTCTCACGGAGATCATGGATACCAGGAAGGAGGCGAAATAAATGAACGTACAGGAATTACTGAACCGTTTCCGTGAAGTCGCCGCCTGTCCCAGGGCTCAGATGGAGAATTATCTGAAAAGCGGCAAAAAAGTCGTCCTGACAGCACCGGTCTATACGCCGGAGGAGATCATCCATTCGATGGGCGCCGTTCCGTTCGGCGCATGGGGCGCGGATATCGAACTGAACGAATCAAAGAAATATTTCCCGGCATTTATCTGCTCCATCATGCAGTCGCTGCTTGAGATCGGCATCAAGGGCGGGTACCGGGGAGCTTCCGCGATCGTCATCCCGTCACTCTGCGACTCCCTGAAGGTTATCGGCCAGAACTGGAAGTATGCGGTTCCGTCGATCCCCTTCATCCCGATGACATACCCGCAGAACAGAAAACCCGATTTCGGTGTTGCCTTTACCAAAGCGGGCTACGAGAGAGTCATCAGCGACCTCGGAAAAGCGACGGGGCTCACATTTGACGATGCGGCCCTCGGCAGCTCGATTGAAGTGTACAATGCGCACAATGCAGCCATGAGGGAGCTTGTCGGCGTGCTCGCTGCACATCCGGAAGTGACGAACGCACAGCGCAGCGACATTTTCAAGAGCGCTTTCTTCATGCTGAAGGAAGAGCACACAGAGCTTGTCCGCGCACTGATCGACGCACTCGGCGCTGCGGAAGCCGGCCCGGCGAAGACACCCATCATGACGACGGGTATCATCGCGGATGCGGCAGGCCTCACAGGCATTCTGGATGACTGCGGACTGCAGATCGTCTGCGACGACGTCGCAGCGGAGAGCCGCCAGTATGCGACGGATACGCCGGCGGAAGGGGAGACGAACCTTGACAGGCTCGCTCTCAAGTTCCGGAATATGGACAACTGCTCTGTCCTCTATGATCAGGAAAAGAACCGCTGCAAAAAGATCGCGGCTGATGCGAAAGCGGCAGGCGCAAAGGGCGTGCTGGTCATCCTGACCAAGTTCTGTGATCCGGAAGAGTTTGACTATCCGCTGATCAAGAAGGCATGCGACGCGGAAGGCATTCCGGTCACGGTTATCGAAGTTGACCGCCAGATGGTCAATTATGAGCAGGCCCGCACGGCCATCGAAACTTTCAGGGATATCCTGTAATCAGAGACGCGGGGGAGGGGACCCGCCGGCACAGCCAATATTCAGACACAGGGAGACTGCCATGTACACGTTAGGTATCGATATCGGTTCCACAACATCAAAATGCGTGATTCTGGAAGACGGTGAGCGGATCGCCGGTTCCTCGCTGCTGGTGGGCGGAATCGGAACCAAAGGCCCTGCCCAGTCGGTGGAGGATGTCTTAAGGGACGCTTCCCTTACCAGGGCGGATCTCTCGGGTATCGTTGCCACGGGTTACGGCAGGAATAAATGCACCGAGACGGACCAGCAGGCGAGTGAGCTGACATGCCACGCGCTCGGCGCGCATATGATTTTTCCGGAGGTCCGGACGATTATCGATATCGGCGGCCAGGACGCAAAGTGTATTTCGCTGGATGCGCAGGGGCGGATGCTGTCATTCCTCATGAATGACAAGTGCGCCGCAGGGACAGGGCGGTTCCTCGACGTGATGGCGAATATTCTGGCGATCCCGGTCGGGGAGCTCGGGGATTATGCGGGCAGGTCGGTGTCGCCGGCAGCCATTTCGTCCACCTGTACGGTGTTCGCGGAGAGCGAGGTCATCAGCCAGCTTGCCAATGAAACGCCGATGGAGGACATCGTGGCCGGGATCTGCATGTCCGTTGCGACGAGGGTGTCTTCCCTGGCAAAACGAATGGGTGTGAACCCTGACGTCTGCATGAGCGGGGGAGTGGCGCAGAATTCCGGAGTCCGGCATGCGCTCGAAGTCTCTCTCGGGCAGCCGATCCTGTTCTCGCCCCTCGCACAGCTGTTCGGAGCCATCGGGGCAGCCCGCCTTGCCTGGCAGAAGGCAGGACGTTGAACTTATTAATAATAAAACGGAGGATAAACACATGATCTTAGACAAGAAGCATGCCATGGAGCAGAAGCTCTTCCGGCAGTTTGCCGAGACCGAGTTTACCA
>CACZTA010000189.1 GCA_902783935.1 uncultured Lachnospiraceae bacterium
AACAATATGACCAAGACGCCGGAGACGACGACGATCAGCGGCACGAAGACCTGGGACGACAACAGCGATGAGCACAAGGTCCGTCCGGAAGCGAAAGACTTTACGATTACGCTCTATGCCAACAAAAAGGCGACGGACTACAAGCCGACCTGGACAGATACCAAGAAGGATACATGGAAGTACACCTTCAAGGATATCCCGGTCAGGGATGAAAACGGCGAAGTCATTGCGTATACGGTTGAAGAGAAAGCTGTCGACCATTACAAGCTTGTGAACGTTAATGTGAAAGACGGGAACAGTACGGATTCGGATGCAGAGGCTGCTGTCACAACAGAGGAGGCGAACGCCGGGAAGAAGCAGGATACAAATCCGTACAACCTGACGAATGAATACGTCGAAGGAACCAAGAAGTACACGAACATCAGCGGAACCAAGACCTGGGCTGACAGCGGCAACAAGGGAAAGACCCGTCCGAATTCGATCACGGTAACCCTGTATCAGGAAATGTTCGACAAGGACGGCAACTCTCTCGGAGAAGCAGAAGTCTATAAAGACGACAAGGGTGTCGCTGCTGAACGTACGGTCACGGCAGCGACTGGATGGAAGTATAATTTCCAGAACATTCCGGTGACTGACGGCGCAGGAAACACGTACAAGTATACGGTGCGTGAGACCGGAGCTGACGGTTATACACAGACGCTGAGCGGCTACAACATCAAAAATACGCCGAAGCCGGTCACTACGAGAACGTCCGGAGGCGGCGGCTCGGTCGGCGGCAGCCTGAAGTCCCGCACACAGGAACAGCTGGAAGACCTCGTCGACGTACTCGACTATGACACACCGCTCTATGGCGGCCTGCTTGGCACGGGCGACCGGACACCGATCTATCCGTTCATCTTCGCAGGCGTCGGAGCTGCAGCACTGATTATCCTGCTCGTTTTCGGAAGAAAGCGTAAGCAGAATGGAAAGGATTCATGAAAAAACACTGGCGCATTATATTAATCGCAGTGGTGATTCTGTCCTTTGGCATCGCAATATCTTATCCTGTCATGTATCGCATGGCTGAGACCAGTAATAATGATTCAATTGATAAGCTGGCAGTGATACGCAGGCAGGTTTTATCCGGTGTGGCCGGTCAGACGACCGGCTCCGCCGAAGCTGATACCGGTCTGAACAGGACAGGAGAGGGAGAGGCGAGTTCCGATGCCGGAGACGGAGCCGATTCCTCTCCTGTATTAGCCTCAGGAGCAGAATTACCCGAAGAGATGGAAACTGAGAGCGGCGCGGAGCCGGTCGAACAGGTGGTGGATTCAGCCAGCCTGACTTTCGAAGACCTGGCCCTTGACTATGTCCCCGGCATGAAATGGCGGCAGGTGGAGATCCCGGAGCTTGAATATATCGAAGCTCCCCTGGTGATCCGCAGAGAGTATGAGGTCGCGGAAAACCGCGATGTCCGAACGGAGCCGCTGTCCTATGATGATAAAGAAAAGGTGACGTTTGATCCGGCAAAAATGCTTCCGGAACTCAAGGAAATCTATGAGCTGAACCATGACCTTGTCGGGTGGCTGTCCATCGAAGGCACGGATATTGATTATCCGGTCGTTCAGTGCAATGACAGCGATTTCTATCTGAAGCATGATTTTTATAAGCAGGAGAACAATAACGGCCAGATCATTCTGGATACGAAATGCGACCCGTATACACCGAGCTATAACCTGATCATCAGCGGACACCATATGCGGAACGGAAGCATGTTCGGAAACCTTCCGCTTTTCAATGACATTAACTACTGGAGGGAGCACAAGTTCGTCGAGTTTGACAACCTGATGGAGCGCAAGCACTACGTCATCTTTGCGGCATTCTATTCCGCCGACTATGATGAGTACGAAGACGGCTTCCGCTATAATGCGGACATCCGCTACAAGCTGGAAGCGGAGCAGTGGCTCTATGAAGTGGAACAGAACCAGGAATATGACACCGGGATCGACGCCGCTTTCGGAGACGAGTTCATTACGCTGACGACCTGCGAGAGGAGCCGGCATAAGAACGGAAGGTTTGTGGTTGTCATGAGACGCATCAGAGAAGGAGAAACATTCGATGATTAAAAAACTGACAGCGATTTTATTGGCGGGAATGATGCTTGCGACACCGGTCTGCGCGGCGGAATGGGGTGAGGGCCTGAGCCCGGCACAGCCGTATCCGGGCGTCCCGGAAGTCGACCTGGAAAAGACGATGGGGTACGTCATGCTGTATCCGAGAGTCAAGATGCCGGCTGAGCATTTCTGTGATACTCTGGAAATGTATTTCCCGAGAGATGACTTCGAACTGAAAGACGGCCGCCTGACTCTGTATGACAAGGACGGGGAAGTTTTCTCGACATCTTTCTCAAATCCGGATTACGTGGAGCTGCGTGCAATCACCGAGGATGAACTGGAAGGCCTGATGTGGGGCGGCGGCATGTGCATCGATATTCATCTGCCGGTTTCCCTGAAGCTCAACGGTGATTACTATGTCAAGATGGACAAAGGATGCTTTACGGCAGCTGAGGGCAAGGTCGTCAGTCTCCCGCTCGAGGAGAAGGACACCTGGATCCCGCTTGTGTCAGGTGACTACGGCGTCAGCAGCCTCCGCTATCTTGTCGGACCGGAGAATAACCCCGCCGCAGCTGATTCGGATGCGGAAGAGAGTGCAGGGGCTTCCGAACTGGTAACCATCACACCGAAGACAGGCGACAAGGTCACTTTTGATGTGACGATCGGCGGAGATGCAGCCGCTGCGGTTGTCTACAGCGACAACGGATCCGTTTATTTTGATCCGGTGGAATATACCGAATCCGGTACGGTGACAGGCACC
>CACZTA010000190.1 GCA_902783935.1 uncultured Lachnospiraceae bacterium
CTGGACGCAACAAAGCTCAAAAAGAGAGAACTCCTTACCTGCAGGAAGATGAGTGACCTCTACCGCAAATACTATGACATCAATTTCTTCGGCGACTACTACAGGCTGGCAAACCCCTTTGAACAGGTCAACCTGGTCGCATGGGAAAGTGTCTCCAAGGACAAACGGGAAGCGCTTGTGACCGTCATCACCGTCAACCTCACGGTAAACGGGCCTCAGGAATACATCCACTGCAGAGGCCTTGCACCTGACAGGCTTTACAAGGTGGAAGGGGACGGCAATAAAATGACGGCGACAGGCATGGCCCTCATGCACGCCGGCATACCGATTCCCAGAGAGATTCCCGAGTTCACTGCATTCATCTACCATCTCAAGGCAGTTGATTAAGATGCCAAAAAGAAATATGGGACTGACGAAAACGCCGCCTAAACAGCGGCGTTTTTTGGATTATGACAACTTATTCCATTTTTTTGCGGGCGATGAATTTGTTATAATGATAACCAGAAGCAAACAGCAGCCTGACCTTCAACATCGCAAAAAGGAGAGAAAATATGCCAACTGCCAAAGAACGCCAGACAGTTCGTGAGCTGGCCAAGCGGCTCGCAGAGTTAGCGGAACAGCCCGTCATGGAAGAGCGCAGAAAGCTCTGGTACGCACACAACGATCTCCAGACCGACCAGCCGGTGATCGACTGCTCTCCGGAAGGTGCCTGGAGAGAACTCATTCCGCCGGAAGTACTTGTCTGCGAAGACGCTGAAATGCGGGAAATCGAGTGGGAACTCCGCGCAAGAATCTTCCGCGCCGAAGTCATTAACGACGACACACCGGCCGAGAAGCACTGGGACTGCAGAAAGTATATCAGGGATATTGATTTTACAGTCGACGGAAAAAGCGTTCCCCCGACATTTGCAAATGCTTTCTGCCGTCTCCCGACGGTCTCGGACATGACTTATATCTGGAAACCGGATTTCAAATGGTCAGATGAGGCGGTTCCGTTTGACCCCCTGCTTACAGAGGACGATATGGAAGATCCTGATGTGGCGCAGCGCATCTCCGCCCGCGACATTGAATTTGACGAAGAAGCATCCAAAGCGCGTCTCGAGCTTCATACCGAACTCTTCAGCGACATTCTCGACGTGCACTACACCGGAATCAGCTACTGTGTCACAGACCTCATGCGTATGTATACCGCGATACGCGGCTACGAAAACATGCTCTATGACATCTATGATTACCCGGATGAAATGCATTCGATCTGCAGGAAAATCATGGATGAGTATATCAGCTACTACGAGAAACTGCAGGCCAGAGGGCTCCTGTCCATGAACAATACGTGCCAGTATACAGGAACCGGCGGGTTCGGCTATACACACGAACTCAAAGCGCCCGCACCCGGTGAGCTGATCCAGTTCAAAAGCCTCTGGGCCTCCTCGGAGTCTCAGGAATTTGTCTGTGTCTCACCGGAGACGCAGCGCGAATTTGCCATTGACTATGAGCGCGAATTTCTGGAAAAATTCGGCCTTACCTGCTACGGCTGCTGCGAAAATCTCGAAGATAAGCTCGACGATGTCTTCACGGTTTCCAACATGCGCAGAATTTCTGTCGCCCCTTGGGCAAATGTGGCCAAAATGCGTGATCAGATCGGCATGAAAGCGGTCTTCTCGTGCAAACCGAACCCGTCGCTCATCACAAACGGCTGGGACGAAGACGTGCAGCGCAAATACATCACGCAGCTGCTTCAGGACGGAAAAGGAACGCCGTTTGAAATCATTCTGAAAGACACGCACACCATTCAGAATGATGCATACCGGTTCCGCAAATGGACGGATATGTGCCGCGAGTGCATCGCAAAAGTATACGGATAACGCAGCTCAGGCCGCGCGCAGCCCGCGCGCGGCCTGAAATCGCAGCTGAAGGAAAGACTGCAGCCTAAACACGAATATAAGTACGGTATTCCCTGGGCGTCATGCCGGTTTCCCTGAAGAACGATTTAGAAAAGTAAGCCGGGTCTTCATAACCAACCTTCCCGGCAATCTCCGATATCCTGATGTCCGATTCGTCCAGCAGCTTCTGCGCCTCCCCGATCCGCATGCGCGTCAGATACTGCTTGAAATTATAGCCCGTCTCCAGCTTGAAAAGATGCGAGAGGTAATACGGACTGAGATAGAAGGCAGCGGCGATCGTCTCCAGCGATACCGGCTCTCTGTAATGAAGGCTGATGTATTCTTCTATTTCCAGGCAGAGCGAGTCTTCATGCTGAACCATGCCGGAGTCCCGGTCTGTCATCTCCCGGACAATATCCAGCACTTCTCTCATCGAAGAATGTCCCGGTTCCGTTCCGGCCGCCGCATCATCCCGGTGCCCGTTTCCCCAGGAATGTGCTCCATAAGATGAAATATCGGTAAATGAATCATCCATCTCCCGAATCGCCTGCTGAAACAGCTGCAGACAGTCCTGATACGACAGCGGCTGATGAAAAACCGGGATTTCGCCTTTTGCAAGAAACTGTCCCGGTTCTCTGCCTTCCATCTGCAGATTTCCGATCCGCATCGTCAATGTATCATAATGCTCCTGTTTCCGCATAAATGCATCATGAACAACGCCCACCCCGCAGAGAATCACGTCCCCTTCTTTCACATCATAGATATGATGATTAATCGAATACTTCCCGTTTCCCGAGATAACCAGCGTGATTTCTGCCTGATGCTCATGTTTGTGCATCATGATGTACTGCGGATTCTGCTTCCAGCTTACACAGGTGATATACAGAAGTTCCGGCTTGTCCGATTCCCGTCCGTTCATAAACATTTATCCCTAATTATCTGCAGCTTTCCCTGATCATGCGGCTGTTCCGCCTAAAAACCGAAAGCAATCCCCACCGCCGCGGAAATGGCAATAAAGATAACCGGATGCCATTTCAGTTTTCTCTGTCCGATGAAAATGACAACCGCCAAAAGGACAGCTTTCCAGACAAACAGATCTCCCACTGCCCCGCTCACTTTAAAGGCAGGCAGGTTGACCAGCGCCACCTTTGCCACATTGAGTCCCGCTGCCGTAATCATGGCGATCGACGCCGGACGGAGTCCGTAAAAAGCGCCTTCTACCAG
>CACZTA010000191.1 GCA_902783935.1 uncultured Lachnospiraceae bacterium
CAGGATGACAAGCAGGAGGCCGACCGCACCGCCGATCAGGGACGTACGGATTGCTTCCTGGCCAAGCTGTGCGCCGACCACATTGGAGCGGATTTCGTTAAGGACCACCTTCAGACCGCCGATACGGATATAAGAAGCAAGTTCTTTCGCCTCATCAATCGAGGGCATGCCTTCGATAATAGCCTTGCCGTCTGTAATTGCGGAATTTACCCGCGGCACGGAAACAAACTCGCCGTCATAATAGATGCCGATTGATTCTCCTGCCTCAAAAGCTTTTGTCGTAGCGTCTGCAAATTTTGTCTTTCCTTCATTTGTGAATGTCAGTTCTACAACAGGTTTATTATTCTTTGTCGTCTGATCCTGCTGGAAGCCGCCCTGTGCATCAGCCACATCAGCGCCTTCGCACACGATCGAGCCGCTTTCCTTCAGCTCATCGATCGTTTTAGACAGAACATATTTGCCCTGTGTATTATCCATGGCATAGTTCTGGTTTCCGTCCGCATCCGTCTGTGCAATGAAGTAAAGAGAACCGGGGGTGCCCAGTTCCGACAGAATCCGGTTGGCATCTGTGACACCTGGAATTTCGACATTGATGCGGTTTCCGCCTTCGCGGTAAACATTTGCTTCTGTCGAATACTGGTCAACACGCTTCTGAAGCTTCAGGACAGTGTCGCTCATATCGTCGGCATCAGGATTTTCATCCTCTGCCTCATAAGTAATTGAAACACCGCCGGACAGATCCAGGCCTGTCTTGATGTTCTTCATGGACAGCGTACCGGTCGGCCCCCATCCTTTCAGCGCCAGAAACACCATGATGGCAGTCACCACAACCATCACTGCCAGAATAATTTTGCCGGTAATCTTTTTCATGATCCTTTTATCTCCTTGTTACTCATTTAAAGCTGCCTTGATCATCAGCGCACATTCAACACGCTTTCTTTCAAGCTTACAGCCAATTTCATACATACCGCTTATACTGCCGGAAAAATTATATGCATTTGCCATACAGCCGCCGCTGCAGTAAAAACGCGCGAAGCAAGACGCGCATTCCGGCTTGGAGTAGACATTGACTTTTCTGAACTCCCTGACCAGGTCATCCCTGACGACGCCGTCCTGCACATTCCCAAGAAGAAATGATTCCATGCCCACAAACTGATGACAGGGATAAAAATCCCCCCAGGGTGTGACGGCCAGATATTCAGAACCGCTGCCGCAGCCGGACAGACGTTTATACACGCATGGGCCACCCGTTAAATCTATCATAAAATGGAAGAAATTAAAACCTTTTCCTTCCTTTTCCCGGCGAATCATTTCCCGGGCGAGGATGTCGTACTGCTCAAGCAGAACCGGAAGGTCTTCTTCCTTAAGCGCATAATCAGTTTCCGGCGGCGCAACGACCGGCTCCACGGAGATCTGGTCAAAACCGAGATCCGCAAGATGAAGAACATCCTGTGCGAAATCAGTGTTCCAGTGTGTGTATGTCCCGCGCACATAATACTTCAGACCGAGTTCCCGCCGCATGGCCGCAAATTTCCGGAATTTCGGCATGATCAGATCGTAGCTTCCGCTTCCTTTCCTGAAAGGGCGCATGCGGTCGTGGACTTCCTTCCGCCCGTCGACGGACATGACCACGTTATCCATCTCCCGGTTGCAGAATTCCATGATTTCATCATCCAGAAGCACACCGTTCGTCGTCAGTGTAAATCGGAACCGCTTATCATGAGACTCCTCCAGGCTGCGCCCGTAGGCAACAAGCTTTTTAACCGTGTCCCAGTTCATAAGTGGCTCTCCGCCGAAGAAATCCACTTCCAGATTATGGCGGGAGCCCGAAGCGGAGACCAGGAAATCAAGCGCACGGCATCCGGTCTCATAACTCATCAGCGCACGCCTGCCGTGGTACTCTCCCTCCTCGGCAAAGCAGTACCGGCATGCGAGGTTGCAGTCGTGGGCGATATGCAGGCAGAGTGCCTTTACGACAGTCTGTCTTGAAGCAAACGCCTCAATCGAAGGGGCATAAGGTTCTTTTGAGAACAGCATTCCGTTCTGTTTCAGTTCTTCTATTTCACCGAGAATCTCGCCGATCTCTTCCGCGGATGCCTTCCCGGCCTGCTCCTCACACAGGATTCTTCCCGCTTCACCGGGGTTTATATCTTCATTTAATAACTCAATAGCTCTGTACGCGAGATCGTCGACCACGTGGACAGAACCGCTCGGAACATCCAGGACAATATTCAGCCCGTTGTTCCTGTACTGGTGTATCTGCATATGGCTGTATCTTCCAATCGTAGATTAATAAATCGTGCGGTTTAAATATTCCGTCAGGGCAAGCCGCCGTAAAAACCGCGAAAAAGCATCGGCAACGGCTTATGCCGCTGCCGATGCAGGATCTCTTCCATTATCAGACAAACTGACGGGTGAGAAACATCTCTGCCTGCTCGGACAGCTGTCCTCTTATCTGCGGGATTCGCAGCTCTGGTTGCCTACCGTGCAGCTGGTCTTGCAGGCAGACTGGCAGGAAGTCTGGCACTCACCGCAACCGCCCTTTTTCAGGGACTTCTTCAGATCTCTGGTATTCAAAGTCTTCACATGTTTCTTCATCGTTTGTCTCCTTTATACTTCCGATTTACTGATAGCGCCATAAGCGCCTGCTGCAGATTTTTGGGCGCAATAAGCCCTAATCCGGCAACTATGATAGTATAGCACAACTTACCATGCTTGAAAAGACTTATTTTCTGCCTTCCAGCAAACGGATCG
>CACZTA010000192.1 GCA_902783935.1 uncultured Lachnospiraceae bacterium
GAAGATTACACGGAACTGAGGGCGTTCGTCGGGCCGCCGCTCCATGACCAGTTTATGAGGTGGACCGGCTGCACGAGGGAGGAAGCGGACGAAGCCGTCCGGCTGTACAGGGAGAGATACGTCCCGGTCGGGCTGTATGAGAACCGCCTGTATGACGGGATCCCGGAACTGCTGGAGCGCCTGAAGGCCGAGGGCTTCCGCATGGCGGTCGCCTCATCGAAGCCGACCGCGCTGTGCGAGCGGATCCTGCAGCATTTCGGAGTGGCCGGGTACTTTGACGTCATCCTCGGCAGCGAGCCGGACGGGAGGCGGTCGAACAAAGCGGAAGTGGTGGAGGATGTCCTGAAAGCCCTCCATGCGGAAGACAAGAGGGACGAATGCATCCTCGTGGGCGACACGAAGTATGACATGGCCGGTGCAAAGGCCGCGGGGCTCGCCGCGATGGGCGTCTCCTTCGGCTACGGCCTCCGGGAAGAGCTGGAGGCGGAATGGCCGGACTGTATCGTCGATTCTCCCCGGGAAGCCGGCAACGTCATCATCGGCGTCGCGAGAGCGGAAGGATGGACGGGCAGGGGGCCGGCAGGCGGGAGCGGCAGCGGGCCGCTCTACACGCATCCGAAGACGGGAGCTTTAAGAGACGCGCGGAAAACAGGGAGGTGCGTCCCCTCTGACGGCCGCGTTATTTTCCGGATCTGGCGGATCGTCTATCCGCTGCTGACCGATCTGTTTGTGAGCAACGGCATCGTCCTCGGCTGTATGCTGGCGGTTTATCTCCTCGGATTCATGCCGCAGGAAATCATGAACAATCTCGGGACAGAACTGACGGGCGTCGCGGATGCGGTCCTTCTGGCCATTTTTGCCGTTCTCTACGCGGAAGACGAAAAGCAGCGCAGGCAGAGGGGGACTCCGTGGAGGCTGTATGAGAAGAAACCGTTCGGCGTCCCGCACGGGCTCATGGTCGCGCTCTATACGATTGCCGCGTCAGAGGTCATCGGCATCCTGATCAGTCTCGTGCCGTTTAAGGACGCCCGCTACGAGGCGCTCGAAGCCATGTTTTCCTCACCGCCCCTGATCATCCAGATCCTCGTGGTCGGCATTATCGGTCCGGTGATGGAGGAGCTTCTTTTCCGGGGCATCCTGTTCCGGCGCCTCAGGGACTATACGGGCTTCTACGTGGGAGCCGTCCTCAGCGCAGCTGCATTCGGAATTGCCCACGGGAATATCACGCAGGGCATCTATGCCCTGATCCTGGGCATTCTTCTGGCGGCGCTCTACGAGCACTTCGGAACGCTGAAGGCGTGCATCTGCGCCCATATCGCGAACAATATGTTTTCCATTGCGGCCGAAGGCTTATTTGATAAAATCGGGCCGTACGGCGCGGCGGTGACGGCTGTCTTAAGCATCGGCCTGGCCGTGTTCTTTACAATCCTTATTTTCTGGGAAAAAGAGCGCGTAAATGTCGTATGATGCTGTTGACTGCGGCTTTCCGTTCATGCTACAATAGCGGATGTTGCGAAAATGCACATATGTGGATTCCGGCATGGTGCCTGAACATTCCCCGGGGCGGATGACGAACAGATCACCGCTGCACGGAGAGAGGTCTGTCGGAGGGAAGCATATGGAAGAAAAACCAGAAAAAGGAGAAACAAAATGAGTGTAATTTCCATGAAACAGCTGCTGGAAGCAGGCGTCCATTTCGGACATCAGACGAGACGCTGGAACCCGAAGATGAGGCCGTACATCTACACGGAGCGCAACGGCATCTACATCATCGACCTCCAGAAGACCGTCGGGATGGTTGACGATGCGTACAACGCAGTCAGCGATATCGCTGCAAGAGGCGGCAAGATTCTCTTCGTCGGCACAAAGAAGCAGGCCCAGGACGCGATCCGCACGGAAGCGCTGCGCTGCGGCATGTTCTATGTCAACGAGAGATGGCTCGGCGGCATGCTGACCAACTTCCGCACGATCCAGAGCCGCATCAAGAGAATGAAGGACATCGAAGAGATGGCTGAAAACGGCACATTCGAAGTTCTGCCGAAGAAGGAAGTCCTCCAGCTGAAGAAAGAGCATGAGAAGCTCGAGAAGAACCTGGGCGGCATCCGTGATATGAAGAAGCTCCCGGACGCGATCTTCGTCGTTGACCCGAAGAAGGAACGCATCTGCATC
>CACZTA010000193.1 GCA_902783935.1 uncultured Lachnospiraceae bacterium
AAGGCCGAGAGCAACATTGTCCTCGTCATGCCGGTCATGATGGGGACGGTCTACGCGGTCATGATGGTGATCTCCTGGCTCGGCGCGCACATGATCGTGCAGAATGAACTGACGACGGGAGAACTGATGAGTCTCCTCACGTACTGCATGAATATCCTCATGTCCCTGATGATGATGGCACTTGTCTTTGTCATGGTGACGATGAGCTCCGCCTCGGCGGAACGAATCGCGGAAGTCCTGACGGAGGAGAGCACGATCAGGAATCCGGAGAACCCGCTGTATGAAGTGCCGGACGGAAGCATTGTCTTTGATCACGTCGACTTCACTTACAGGGAAGGCAGTCCGGATTATGTCCTGAGCGATATTGACCTGTCGGTCCGCTCCGGTGAAACGGTCGCGATCATCGGCGGGACAGGCTCCTCGAAGTCTTCGCTTGTCAATCTGGTCTCAAGGCTCTATGATGCGACGAACGGCCGCGTCCTTGTCGGCGGCCATGACGTCCGCGAGTATGACCTGGATACCCTCAGGAACCAGGTTGCCGTCGTCCTGCAGCAGAATGTGCTGTTTTCGGGGACGATCCTCGAAAACCTGCGCTGGGGCAGGGCAGATGCGACGGAGGAAGAGTGCAGGGAAGTCTGCAGGATGGCCTGCGCCGATGAATTTATCGACCGCATGCCGGACGGTTACGCGACGCAGATCACTCAGGGAGGGACGAACGTGTCGGGCGGACAGAAGCAGCGCCTGTGTATCGCCCGCGCTCTTCTGAAAGAACCGAAAATCCTTATTCTGGATGATTCGACTTCTGCCGTGGATACAGCGACGGAGGCGAAAATCCAGGCAGCCATGAACGAAGCCAGGCCGGGGATGACGAAACTGGTCATCACCCAGCGGATCGTTTCCGTTGAAAATGCAGACAGAGTGATTGTCATGGACAACGGCCGCGTCGCCGGATTCGGCACACCGGAGGAACTTCTCCGCACCAACCGGATCTATCAGGAAGTCTACAGGACACAGAAAGAAGGCGGCGGAGATTTTGATATCGCTGCTTCGGCAGGCGGACAGAAGGGAGGAACACGGTCATGAAGAAAAAGAAAATGACAGCTCCTGAACAGAATGCCGGTCTGGAAGTCAGCGCTGAGGAAGCAAAGGACATGAGAGACCGCGGACGTGTTCCGCGGGGCGTCAGGGTGCGCGTGGAAAACGGCCCGGCTGTTTTCAGGCGGCTGATCCGGTATGTGGCAGCCCGCTATGCCCTGCAGCTCGTCCTCGTCCTGATCCTGATTATTATAAGCGTCCTGGCAAATGTCCAGGGGACGCTGTTTATCCGCACCCTGATCGACAGCTATATTACACCGATGCTGCAGTCCGGGGACCGGGATTTCGGACCGCTTCTCCGGGCGATCGGAAGGGTCAGCATTTTTTATCTCATCGGCGTGACGGCTGCATTTACCCAGAGCAAGATCATGATCTATGTCTCGCAGGGGACGCTCAGGGATATCCGCCTTGAGCTGTTTGAGCACATGGAATCGCTGCCGATCCGGTATTTCGACAGGAATACCCGCGGAGATATCATGTCTGTCTATACAAATGACACGGACACGCTGAGACAGATGATCTCCCAGTCCTTTCCCCAGCTCGTCAATTCGTCTGTCACGATCCTGAGCGTCGTGATCAGCATGCTGACGCTCAGCCTGCCGCTCACATTCCTGACGCTCGGCATGTCCGCGCTGATGCTGTTTGTGACATCCGGGCTCGCGAAAATTTCAGGGTCGGGCTTCATCGCCAATCAGAGAAATCTCGGGCGGGTGAACGGATATATCGAGGAAATGATGCAGGGACAGAAGGTCGTAAAAGTGTTCTGCTATGAAGAGCGCTCAAAAAAGCGCTTCGGCGAGCTGAATGAGGAGCTCTTCATAAGTGCGGATAAGGCGAACAGCTTTGCCACGATCCTGATGCCGGTAAATGCCCAGATCGGCAATGTAAGCTACGTACTGTGCGCCATTATAGGAGGGATTCTGGCCCTGAACGGGCTGACAGGGCTTACAATCGGAAAGCTGGCATCTTTCCTGACGTTCAATAAGAGCTTCAACATGCCGATCAACCAGCTGAGCCAGCAGATGAATGCCATCGTCATGGCGGTGGCCGGTGCCGACAGGATCTTTAAGCTGCTGGATGAAGAACCGGAACATGACGAGGGGTACGTGACGCTGGTTAATGCAAAAACTGCGGAAGACGGCAGCATTACCGAGACGGAAGAGAGGACGGGGCAGTGGGCCTGGCGGCATTACCACAAGCAGTCCGACCACAGCGTGACCTATGTCCCTCTTGCGGGGGATATCGTGATGGACGGGGTCGATTTCGGCTATACGCCGGAGAAAACCGTCCTGCATGATATAAAGCTGTATGCGACGCCCGGCCAGAAAATCGCGTTTGTCGGGTCGACCGGGGCCGGAAAGACGACGATCACGAACCTGCTGAACCGCTTCTATGATATTCAGGACGGAAAGATCCGCTATGACGGAATTAATATCACGAAGATCCGGAAGGAGGATCTCCGCAGGTCCCTCGGTATGGTGCTCCAGGATACGCATCTCTTCACCGAGACCGTGCGCGAGAATATCCGCTACGGCAGGCTCGATGCGACGGATGAAGAGGTTGAGGCTGCCGCAAAACTCGCAAATGCGGACGGTTTTATCCGGAAGCTGCCGGACGGCTATGACACCATGCTGACAAATGACGGCGCAAACCTGTCCCAGGGCCAGCGCCAGCTGCTTGCGATCGCGCGGGCGGCCATCGCGGATCCGCCGGTTCTCATCCTCGACGAGGCGACGTCCTCGATCGACTCCCGGACAGAAAGCATCGTACAGGCGGGC
>CACZTA010000194.1 GCA_902783935.1 uncultured Lachnospiraceae bacterium
AAGGGTATCAAGTACTCTGATGAGATTATTCGCCGCAAGGTCGGTAAGACCGGTAAAAAATAAAGAAAGGAGAGCGTGAATTATGATTAAGAAACCTTCAAGAACGAAGATTCGTGAGAAGAAGCATAAGAGAATGCGCGGCCATATGCGCGGCACGGCTGAATGCCCGAGACTTGCTGTATTCCGCAGCAACAAGCATATGTATGCGCAGATCATCAATGATATCGAAGGAAAAACTCTGGTATCTGCATCAACTCTCCAGGCTGCTGTAGCTGAAGGTCTTGAATACACCGATAATGTCGAAGCTGCTGCAAAGGTCGGCAAGGCGATCGGCGAAAAGGCTGTTCAGGCCGGTATTAAGACAGTGGTTTTTGACCGCGGCGGTTTTATCTATCAGGGTAAGATCAAGGCACTTGCCGACGCTGCAAGAGAAGCGGGCCTTGAATTCTAAAGGAGAGGAAGAGCACATGAGAGCAAACGAGGATAAGAGAAGAGAAAAAGAAGATAACGGCATGGAAGACAGAGTCGTTGCGATCAAGCGTGTCACGAAGGTCGTCAAGGGCGGTCGTAATATGCGGTTCTCGGCTCTGGTCGTTGTCGGCGACGGCAATGGTCATGTTGGTGCCGGACTCGGAAAAGCTACTGAAATTCCTGAAGCAATCCGCAAGGGCAAGGAAGATGCGATGAAGCACATGATCTCCGTGGCGAGAACGGACTTCAACAGCATTACCCATGATAACCTCGGAAAGTACGGCGGAGCAACCGTCCTCCTGAAGAGAGCACCGGAAGGTACCGGCGTTATCGCAGGCGGTCCGGCCCGTGCCGTCATCGAGCTTGCAGGGATCAAGAACATCCGTACAAAGTCACTTGGCTCAAACAACAAGCAGAATGTTGTTTTCGCGACGCTTGCCGGCCTTAAGGAAATCAAGACTCCTGAAGAAGTCGCACGTCTTCGCGGCAAGTCCGTGGAAGAGATTCTCGCATAAGGAGGCATGACATGGCAGACAAAAAATTAAAAATAACACTGGTGAAGTCACCGATCGGCGCTGCTGCCAAGAATCGGAAGGTCGTGGAGTCCATGGGATTCCATAAGCTGAATTCCAGCGTCATTCTTCCGGACAATGCTGCCACACGCGGACAGCTGGCAAAGATCGGCTATCTTGTAAAAGTAGAAGAAGCTGAATAAACTTGGGAGGTGCGAGTAAGGATTTATCTAATTTATCACCGGCCGAAGGTTCCAGAATGAATGGCAACTTCCGCAAAGGTCGCGGCCATGGTTCCGGAAACGGCAAGACAGCCGGCAAAGGCCATAAAGGACAGAAGGCTCGCTCCGGAGCACCGAGACCGGGCTTTGAAGGCGGCCAGATGCCGTTATACAGACGCCTTCCGAAGAGAGGCTTCACAGACAGAAATTCCAAAGTGATCACAGCGATCAATGTGAGCGTCCTGAACCGTTTTGAAGACGGTACGGAAGTTACACCGGAGCTGCTGCTCAAGTCCGGCGCTGTATCAAAAATTGTTGACGGCGTCAAGATTCTCGGAGACGGTGAACTTACGAAGAAACTCACAGTCAAGGTGAATGCGGTCAGCGCAGGTGCCAAAACCAAAATCGAAGCTGCAGGCGGTGCGGTAGAGGAGATCTGAAATGTTTAAAAAGATGATTGACGCGATAAAAGTCAAGGACATAAGACACAGACTGGGGTTTGTGCTCTTATGCCTGGTCATCATCCGAGTAGGCTCCCAGATCCCGGTTCCGGGCGTGAACAGCAGTTATTTCAGACAGTGGTTTGAGCAGAACTCCAACAGTGCATTCAATTTCTTTGATGCATTTACCGGCGGTTCTTTCTCGAGCATGTCCATTCTGGCTCTGTCGATTACGCCGTACATTACATCATCCATTATCATCGAGCTCCTGACGATCGCTATCCCGGCGCTCGAGGAGATGCAGCGTGACGGCGAAGACGGAAGAAAGAAGATGATTGCGATCACGCGTTATCTGACTGTCGGCCTGTCGCTGTTTGAGTCGACGGCTATGGCCATCGGATTCGGGAATCAGGGACTTATCCCGAATATGAATTTCGGAAAGGCCTTTGCGGTTGTTGTAGCCCTTACGGCGGGTTCCTGCTTCCTTATGTGGATCGGTGAACGGATCAACGAGAAGGGCGTCGGCAACGGTATTTCCATGGTTCTTCTGATCAATATCCTTTCACGTGTTCCGCAGGATCTTACAAGCCTGTATGAACAGTTCGTAAAGGGAAAAACGATCGCGAGAGGAGGACTTGCGCTTCTGATCGTCATTGCGATTATTATCGCAATGATCGTCATGGTCGTCGTGCTGAACGGGGCAGAGAGACATATCCCCGTCCAGTATTCCAGAAAGACGGCCGGAAGCCGGATGATCGGCGGACAGACGACACACATCCCGCTGAAAATCAATACGGCGGGCGTCATCCCGATTATCTTTGCTTCATCCATTATGTCATTCCCCGGCATCATCGCAACATTTGCGGGTAAGCATAATGCGGGCGGCGCGCTTGGAACATTTCTTTCCGTACTGAGTGAGAGCAACTGGTTTGACAGGACCCGTCCTTTCTTAAGCATCGGTGTGATCATCTATATCGTGCTTGTTGTTTTCTTCTCCTATTTCTACACCTCCATCACATTCAATCCGCTGGAGGTCGCAGATAATATGAAGAAGCAGGGCGGCTTTATCCCGGGCATCAGACCCGGCAAACCGACCAGCGAATATCTGACGAAGATCCTGAACTACGTGATCTTTATCGGCGCAATCGGCCTCACAATTATCGGTATTATTCCGTTTTTCTTTAACGGCGTATTCAACGCCAGCGTTTCGTTCGGCGGAACATCGATCATCATTATTGTCGGGGTGCTTCTGGAATCCGTGAAGCAGATCGAATCCATGATGGTGGTAAGGAACTACAAGGGATTCCTTGGAGAATAAATGCAATGCAGAGGGAAGGTTTAAAACACATGAGGTGTGTTTTGAGCGTTCCCTTGCTCTATGAAAGAAAGGAGATTCGGATGAGATTAATTATGCTTGGAGCACCGGGTGCAGGTAAGGGAACACAGGCAGCAAAAGTGGCGGCAAAATATCAGATCCCGCACATCTCCACCGGGGACATTTTCCGTGCAAACATTAAAAACGGCACAGAGCTCGGCAAAAAAGCAAAGAGCTACATGGATGCGGGCGGCCTGGTCCCCGATGAGCTGGTCTGTGACCTCGTCGCCGACAGAATCGCACAGGAAGACTGCAGCAGAGGATTTATTCTTGACGGATTCCCGCGCACGATTCCCCAGGCGGAAGCGCTTGATGCGGCAGTGGAAAAGCTCGGAACGAAGATTGATTATGCTGTCGACATCGAAGTTCCGGATGAGAATATCATCGAGCGGATGGGCGGCAGACGGGCCTGCCTCTCCTGCGGCGCAACTTACCATATTATGTTTAATGCACCGAAAAAAGACGGCATCTGTGACACCTGCGGAGGAGAACTTGTCCTGAGAGATGATGACAAGCCGGAAACCGTAAAGAAGAGACTGGACGTCTATCACACACAGACCCAGCCGCTGATTGATTATTACAGCGCGCGCGGAAATCTGCTTGAGGTCGACGGCACGCAGGGCCTGGAAGACGTGTTTGCGTCTATCGTCGGGAAGCTCGGAGAATAAAAATGCCTGTCACGATTAAAACAGAGCAGGAAATCGATCTCATGAGGACGGCGGGCCATAAACTTGAGCATGTCCACGAGGAGCTCAGGAAAATGATCCGCCCGGGGATTTCCACAAAAGATATCGATGAATATGGCGATGCACTGATCAGGGAACAGGGA
>CACZTA010000195.1 GCA_902783935.1 uncultured Lachnospiraceae bacterium
CAGACTTACGTCAACCTGTACGGGGTCATGCCCGGAGCAGGAGATATGCTTGACTGGCTCGGTGAATCATATGCCGCAATCATTCCCCTCTACGTGGCAGCACCGGAAGCAGCATGAAAGAGAAATCCCGGTTACAACCGGTAACGTAAAAAAAGCCCAGGCACTTTTCAGTGTCTGAGCATTTTTTATTGCTGCAGTTATTATCTTACGGCGATGCACTCGATCTCAACCAGCGCATCTTTCGGAAGCCGTGCAACTTCAACAGCGCTTCTGGCCGGGCATGCACCCTCAAAGAATGTTGCATAGACGCCGTTCATGGCTGCAAAGTTGTTCATGTCGGATAAGAAGACGGTTGTCTTGATGA
Source organism: uncultured Lachnospiraceae bacterium (assembly GCA_902783935.1). Lineage (GTDB taxonomy): Bacteria > Bacillota > Clostridia > Lachnospirales > Lachnospiraceae > Chordicoccus. Next base: position 365 of record CACZTA010000195.1, read on the forward strand.
CGTCTGCCATCGTAAGGCCTGCTGCCTCGAGAACTGCTTTGCAGTTTGTCAGGGACTGACGGGTCTGCTCTTCGATTGTTTCCGGGAATGCGCCTGTAGCCGGGTCAAGCGGAAGCTGGCCGGATGTGATGACGATGCTGCCGCCGTCGATGCCCTGGGAATACGGTCCGATTGCTGCCGGTGCTTTATCTGTGCTGATCGCTTTTTTCATGCTGAATACCTCCTGAAGGTCTCTGTAATAATGATTTTATTATAATAAAATATCATAATAAGAAATTATTATCAATTGGCATTGTGCTGTTTTTGTCATGATATTTTTGTGAATTATCGATATATGTACAAACATGAAAAGATAGTGTAAAATGTACCTCTCAGAAAAAAGTGAGAAATCTTTATTATTCCGGAGCGGAGAAGCCGGCAGAACGGGTTGAAGGGAGAAAACTTTTGGAATGAAAGAAAAGGTTATTCGCCATTATATGATGCTGATCGATTTTCTGTCGGGGACACTCGGGCCGGATTATGAAATCGTCCTGACGGACCTGAATTCCGTGCTCGCGATACGGAACGGCCAGATCAGCGGCAGAACAGCCGGTGCGCCTCTGACGGATGCGGCCCGCCGCATTATCCATGAAAAACAGTATCTGGATAAAGAATATGTGCTGAATTATCAGGGCCACGCAGAAAACGGGAAGATCTTAAGGAGTTCTACCTTTTTTATCAAGGAGAATGACGCGTCGCTCAGCGGGCTGCTCTGCATCAATTTTGATGATAAGCGCTATAAAGATCTGGCGGAAAATATTTTCCGGCTCTGTCATCCGGACGATTATGCGGCCGAAAACATTATCGTCAGCCAGAAGAGGAGCGAAGAATCCGAGAGATTTTATACGGACATCAATGTGCTGATTGATGATGTGCTCCAGCGCGTCGCCGGGTCGAGGCTGATCAGCGGCGAACGGCTGACCTATAATGAGAAGCTGGAGATTATCCGCATGCTGAATGCGGAAGGCGTGTTCTCCGTAAAAGGGAGCATTCCGGTTATCGCCGACCGGATCGGGGTTTCGCAGGCCACTATGTACAGGTATATCTCAATCATAAAAAAAGACAGTGAGGAGCGAAATTAAAAAAGGCAGCGGCTGACCGGCCGCTGTCTTCTATTATATATTAATGCTTTTTCAGTAAATCATTTCTTCGGTATAAACCGCATCCATCGGGACGTCCCACTCACCAACCGGAATGCGCGAAGTTTTCTGGACTTCAAACGCAGCCATGACAATCACTGCGTTTTTGCAGGCCGGCAGAAACCGGTCATAGAAGCCGCCGCCCATGCCGATGCGGCTGCAGCGGGCATCGAATACTGTCCCGGGGCAGATAACGAGGCCGATTTCTTCCGGAGAAATTTTCTCAGAGGTTTCCGGGTCCGGCTCCGGAATGCCGAAGGCGCCGGCTTTCCATCCGCCTGGAATCATGGGCATAAGTTCCGTGCCTGCGCAGAGCGGAAAACAGAAACGCTTCCCGGAAGCATCCGAATGCCGGAGCAGGGGATCAAGCGATACTTCCCCGCGCACGCTGCGGTAGACCATGACGGTTTCCGCATTCCGGAACGCATCGCTTTCCGCGATCCGGCGGCAGATCGTTTCGGAGAATGTCTGCCGCTCACCGGGCGTCAGGGCATCCCGCGCCGCGATGCAGCGTTTCCGGAGCCAGCTGCGGTACTGCCGGCGAAAGCAGGTGCGCACGGTTCCGGCCAGATAGAGGGAGCCGAACGTGACGACCGGGACGGAACCGCCCGACCGCTGCAGTGCCGTGAGAACCCCTTCTTCTATGCTGTCACAGGCAGATGCTTCGGCGCCCAGGCCCGTGAGATAATCCGCCAGTTCCCGTCCCGTGAGTTTTCTCGGATTATCCGGCGTGACGCAGATGAACTCTTTTGCGTACGGGAGGAGCATTTTCATGATGAGGTCATATTCCTTGTCAGCCAGTACCCCGGCGAGAAAGATGACCTGCCTGCCCGGCAGAAGGAGATCAAGACTGCAGGCGAGCGCTTCTGCGCACTGCGGGTTATGGCCGCCGTCCAGAATAAATACCGGCTCCCGGGAGAGCACCTCCAGCCTGGCAGGCCACGAGACATTTTCCAGGCCGCTGTGTACAGCGGAATCAGGAATCCGCCAGCCGTGTTTTCTTAAGGCTTCAATCCCTGTCAGGACGAGTGCCGCATTGTGAAGCTGGTGGGGGCCCGGAAGGGAGAGGCGGTACTCCGCGTCCTTCCACAGAAAACGCTGGCCGTACAGGCTGCAGTCGAGCGGGATGAGGCCTGAAAAGTCCGAGCAGGTGAGGGGAACCTCCAGCTCTTCACAGATCCGGCGGACCACTTCCATGGCTTCCGGTGCGCCGTCGTAGCAGACACAGGAACACCCCGGCTTGATGATGCCTGCTTTTGTCTCCGCGATCTCCTGCAGTGTGCTGCCGAGATATTCGGTATGTTCAAGGCCGATATTCGTGATGACGGCGAGTTCGGGCGCGTCGATGGCATTTGTGCTGTCAAGTGCTCCGCCCATGCCGACTTCGAGGACGACGATATCGCATTTTTCTTCGTAATAATACAGAAGGGCGAGCCCTGTCACCAGTTCGAACTGGCTCGGATGATCATCCATCTTTTCGGCGACCTGCATGACTCTTTCCGTCAGCTCCGCCAGGCGGCTGCCCGGAATATCCGTCCCGTTGACCCGGATCCGCTCATTGAAGCGCTGGATATAGGGCGACGTATATAAGCCGGTCCTGTAACCGGCCGCGCGGAGAACAGCGTCGAACATGGCGCATGCGCTGCCTTTGCCGTTGCTTCCGGCCACGTGGATGAATTTCAGTTTTTTCTGCGGATTGCCGAGTCCGGCAAGCAGCTCCCGCGTCCTGCCGAGGCCGAGGCGGGTGGCGGACCAGCCGTAATTTTCTATATAAGCGATTGCTTCCTGTTCTGTCATATGAAAGTACCCATAAGAAGACGGCTCTTCCTCTGTAAGAGAGGAGAGAGCCGGGCGTGAATGTGTGAGATGCGGTGGGAATCAGATTTTCCCGGCGGCCTGCCGCTTTGCGGCTTCCACGACATGGGAGGCCAGTACGCTGGTGGTGACGCTTCCGACCCCGCCCGGGACGGGCGTGATGGCATCCACGATGGCTTCTGCTTCTTCAAACCGCACGTCGCCGCAGAGTTTTCCTTTTTCTTCATTCCATTTGATGCCGACATCGATGACGGTCTGTCCCTCCCGGAGGAATTCCGCGCCGACTGTCTCCATTTCTCCCATGGCGGAGATGAGGATATCCGCCTGCCTCGCGACGGAAGGGACGTCCGCGGTGCGGGTGTGGCAGATGGTCACCGTCGCATTTGCGTGCATGAGCAGCATGGCGACCGGGCGCCCGATGACCAGGGAACGGCCGATGACGACCACTCTCTTTCCTTCGGGATCAATGCCGTAATACTTCAGGATTTCCATGGCCGCCTGCGCTGTACAGGGCGGGAATCCGCAGGCGTCATTTGTAAAAACGCCTGCAAGCGAGACGTCGGAACAGCCGTCCACATCTTTTTCCGGGTTCAGGCTTCTCCGCGCTTTCTCTTTCCCGAGATGCACGGGGAGAGGACGGAACATCAGGATGCCGTGAACCGAGGGATCCGTATTCAGGCTGCCGAGCGTATCGTAGAAGGTTTGCGCATCCACGTCGGCGGGCAGCACGACATTTTTTACGGCGACGCCCGTACGCTCGCACCGCTTCATGGCGGCGCGTTCATAGCTGAGGTCATCTTCCCGTTCTCCGACGCGGAAAATCGCAAGCGTCGGGGTAATGCCTTTTTCTTTTAACTTCGCTGCTTCCTGCGCCGTTTTTTCCGTCAGGGCAGCGGCGACAGGCGCCCCTTTCAATAATTTTGCCATTATCCGATCCTCCCGGTCACGTTCCTGTAAATTTCTTCAGCCAGCGGGATATAAGTCTCCAGTGCACGGTCCACATGCCGGTTCATTTCCTCCGCATATGCCCGGTCTTTCATGGACGCCGTATTGACTCTTACATTTACCGCAGCCCCGTAGAGGGCGCCCTGGCAGATCATGGCGCCGGTCGCCGCATCAGAGATGACCAGGGGACTGCCCTTTGAGGCAAATTCCTGCGCGACGGCAATCGCCTCACAGCAGAGATCGAGGATTTCGAGCGGGGCAGCCGCTGCCTCCCGGAGGCAGGCCTCCATAATCTCCGGCCGGGAGGGATCGTCTTTCGGAATCCCGTATGCGCGGCTCAGCGGCTCAAACGCAAC
>CACZTA010000196.1 GCA_902783935.1 uncultured Lachnospiraceae bacterium
TTGATATGATTTGTCCGCCGTCAGCATCAAGAGCCAATCTGCCGAACGCAAAGTACGGAATATTATCTTTTTGAATATATGATCTTACGTAATAATTCTCATTAAAAGACGGTGCCGCAGAATTACCGTTTTTATCATAAGCGTTTACGGTAACTGTATACTTCGGCAATTCCTTTAGCGTGAACACAGTTTTAGAAGGATCCGATGTATCAATGCTGACAATTTCTATGCCGTCAAACTTATCTCCTGCTTTAAGCCGGCAATTACCGTTGACATCTTTCATGCCCCAGATGGATTGCATGGGCTGAGTAGCGGTTTCGTTTACTTTTCTGATCCCCTGTTCCGAAACTCTCATATCCTGAGAATATGCAGTCGGGTTATTATTTGAATCATAAAACTCTGTAACACTTGTTTTTCCCGATTCCGAAGGCAGCGGAAATGCATATACCTTATCGCCCGAATAATTCGTCTGCAAAAAGACGTAGTAATACTTCCCATCCGGCAGCGTTATCGAATTAACCGGAGTGCCAGATTCGTTAACATATTGTATCTCTACTTCATACGCTTCTTCGGCATCGGTCACTTCGACCTCAATCACACTGCCGTCCTTCAGGGTGATCGTCATTTTCTCATCAGAAGAGAACGGTCCCATACTGGAGATCAGCCAATCCTGCTCCCCGACATCAACCGTCTTCTTTTCCTCTTCTGAAACCTGATATGTAACAACGCCCGAAACCTGCTCAACCTTTACCAGTTCCTCATTCGTAAATGTGACAGCCTCAACATCAGACACATCAAGAAGTGCGCCGTCCTCTGTCTCATCAACTGTAATATGAAGCTTCTCGATCAGCTCGGAGAGCAGAACCTGCGTGCAGCCCGGAATACTGTAATCCCTGCCGTTCAGGTGGAAATCCACAGTAAATGCATACGCTGACATTCCGTCCGTCTCAAATCCTACCCGGTCCACATTGCCGAGAGACACGTCTGCCGGCATCGTCTCCACTGTCACATCTGCCGCACTGATATCCGTAGCTTCTGCCGTTGTCGCCACCGCTTCCTTCACAGAATCGACAAGTGGAAGATGATGAACTTCGACAGCTTCCGCGTTTTCGGCGCCAAGTCCGTCAGACAGCTGGGCGTTCTTCATGACAACAGACACATGAACAGAACCGGCTGCCGGCTGATACTCCACTGTACGGGTATTGCCTTCTTCGTCGGTTTCAGTTCCCATAAACGCAATATCATAAAGCAAAGTATTGTCTTCACTGTACTCCGCATCATTGGATGCATTCAGCGCATCCATGTAAGCATCATAATTATAATCACCGCTATCCGGTGTAATGCGCGTCACTTTCAGTTCCGCATCATCCGGGATTGCAGCCGCGTCAGTAAGTCTTGCAGCCACGGTCACATCGCCGTCCGCATATGAGTAGAACGTTTTTTCCGCCGGCTTTTCTGTTTCTTCCTGCGGTTCCTCATTCTGCACCTCTTCCAGAATGATATCGCCGCCGTTTATATCTCCCGCATAGGAAACACCGCCAAGCACAGCCTCAACATGCCCCGCCGGGACGTGGAAGGACACCGAACCGTCCATAACAGTATAGAAACCGCTTCCAGGCGTACGGTCCTCACCGTCCACGGAAACGCTTCCTTCGAGGTATTCATTTTCGTCAAGTCCCGTAACCTGTGCCCTGTAGAGATGAGCGCCGAGGAGAGACGAATTGACATTTTCATTCAAAATGCTTATCTCGCCTGTGATGCCCGCATATCCGTCTGCACCTGAGGCGGAAACCGGAGCTTCAAAGGAGATCGGTCCGGCGCAAACAGCACTCGAATCAGAGCTGTATGCATAGAGACATCCGCCTTCTGAAGATTCAATGACGCGGGTACTCTTGGTGCTGCTGATCGCGATAGCTGCTTCACGGGACTGAAGACGGTTGATCCCATCAAGAACGATATCTGCAGATCCTCCCCCAAGGAGCGTGACCGCAGAATTATCACTCTTTACATAGAGGTCTTCAAGATGAATAGTGATGTCCTCATTTGTACCAATGACGACCGTATTTCTTTCGGTACTGCCCGTCAAAGTAATGTCGGATACGTCCGCATTTCTATATTCTTCCCCATCATAAGACACGACAAAGGCCCCGGCATGTTCCGGATCGTCTGTCATCACGAGACTGGAAGTACCGAGGTCAAATAATGTGCTCTCAAGTTGTTTATCCGACGATTCATCTTTCAGTTCAATTTCGTCATCAGGAAAGAGATCCGCATTGCTGTCTGCGGAAGTGGTTAATGATGTCCCGCTAACTTCAGTGTATGATGCATCATTCTCCGGGACTTCTTCGGAATCGATTTCTTCGTAATCTTCAATCTCTTCATAAGAGGTATCCTGAGACTCTTCCGGATCCGTCTCAGGGTCTTTCTCCTCTTGCTCATTTTCTTCAGGTTCTGCATCCTCCGGCCCGGCATCCCCGGGTTCCGCGGTTGCCGGATCAGTATACTCGTCTTCCGGAGTTTCAGGTTCAGCATAATCTGGTTCCGCCGCTTCGGGCTCTAATGCTTCTCCCTCTGCTTCTTCGGCAGCGGCACTCTCATATTCGCTTTCATATTCGTTTGAATCAGCGAAATCCACCACTGCACTCGCGGCAAGTGTTGCACCATTTCCTGATAATACCATCATGACTGCGAGCAAAACTGCCAGAAATCTTTTTGCCGTTCTCTTCATTGTGATTTCCCCCATACGATGCCTTTTTGAAGAAAGTGTTGCAAAAACATACTTTCGCTATAAAAAGCCAGAAA
>CACZTA010000197.1 GCA_902783935.1 uncultured Lachnospiraceae bacterium
AGGTCATAGCCGATATAACCCTGGCTCATCGCCACGCAGACAGAGAGCGGGACATGGACATATTTAGCCGGATCAGAGCGCTCCAGCTCCTTCATGGCATTCTGAATCAGGCCGACCTGGGGGCCGTTGCCGTGCGCGATCACGACTTCATGTCCCTGCTCGATCAGGTCGACAATCGCCCGTGCGGTAATTCTGACCGCATTCATCTGCTCGGGAAGATTGGAGCCGAGTGCATTTCCCCCGAGAGCAATCACTATCTTCTTTGCCATCGCTTATCTCCTTCATCACAGAAGGCCCGCACATCACTGCACGGACCTTTTCTGTTGTTTTCCTGAATTATCCTTTGAAAAATCTGTCGGAGCCTCTCTTCTCAAGTGCCTCGAGCACCGCTGCAGGATCCTTTTCCTTTGCCAGGAAAATCATCGCTGCGATAATATACGGCTTGAAGGATGCTTCCTTATAAAGGGGGACGCGGTAGCGGTCGAATACGGTATCTTCCACTTCGCCGTCCTCGCAGGACACATTGTTGATATCAGCCGGGAGGCAGTGCAGATAAAGCGCCTTTCCGTCCTTCGTCGTCTTCATCAGTTCTTCCGTACAGCACCAGTCCTTATGGGCTGCATTCTGTGCGAGAAGTTCCTTCTCCAGCGCGTCGATACCGTCAAAGTCGCCTTCGCCGTACAGGTTTGTCCTCTTTTCCATCGCGGCAAACGGGGCCCAGCTCTTCGGATACACGATGTCGGCATCCTTAAAGGCTTCCGCCATGCTGTTGACCTTCGTAAAGCTGCCGCCGGATTTTGCGGCATTTGCCTTTGCCACTTCTTCGACTTCCGGCATCACATCATAGCCTTCCGGATGAGCCAGGACGACGTCCATACCGAATCTTGTCATGAGCCCGATCACGCCCTGCGGGACGCTCAGCGGTTTGCCGTAGCTCGGGGAATAAGCCCATGTCATGGCGAGTTTTTTGCCCTTCAGGTTTTCCACGCCGCCGAATTCATGAATGATATGCAGCATGTCCGCCATGCACTGGGTCGGATGGTCAATATCACACTGGAGATTCACAAGCGTCGGCTTCTGTTCCAGCACGCCGTCTCTGTAGCCTTCCGTCACGGCTTCGACAACTTCCTTCTGATACGTGTGGCCCTTGCCGATATACATGTCGTCGCGGATCCCGATGACATCAGCCATGAACGAAATCATGTTGGCTGTTTCGCGGACCGTTTCGCCATGTGCGATCTGGCTCTTCTTTTCATCCAGGTCCTGCACCTCGAGGCCGAGCAGGTTACAGGCGGAAGCAAAGCTGAACCGGGTCCTCGTGGAGTTGTCACGGAATATGCTGATCCCGAGACCGGATTCAAAGATCTTTGTGGAGATGTTGTTCTCCCTCATATAGCGGAGGGCATCAGCGACGGTAAAGACCGCTTCGATCTCATCATCCGTCTTGTCCCAGGTGAGGAAGAAATCATTTTCATACATCTCTTTAAAATTCAGTTTATTCAGTTTGTCAATATACGCCTGAAGCTTCTTATCCATGATATTTCCTTTCTCCAGATATGGATGCCCGGTTATCAGATGATGTTATTATCCGTTTTGCCTGCACGGAACTGGGAGACGTCGTCTGTCTTTTCCTCTGTCGGATACAGCGGAATGGCAGCCGCATATAATGCTGCACAGTCGACCAGGTCCTGCTTAAAGGTAATCTCATTGGGTGCATGGGCCTGGCTCTCGGCACCCGGGCCGAATCCCACGCACGGAATGCCGTATCTGCCCTGGATCGCCACACCATTCGTGGAGAATGTCCATTTATCCGTCAGCGGACGGTCGCGGAGCGCTTTCTGGCTCTCCGGGCTCCGGCGCTTATCGCCGAACAGGGCCTTATGCGCATCGACGAGGGCTTTCACATGGGCGGCGCTCTCTTTATTGATCCAGGTCGGGAAATACGCCTCGGTCTCATAGACCGTATTTGTCCATGACGGCCTGTCATACATATACATGGATACTTTTACGTCATCGCCGTACTTCCTGACGGAAGGCAGCGCGCGGATTTCATCCAGGCAGGAATCCCAGGTCTCACCCGCTGTCATACGGCGGTCGATTGAAATCGCGCAGGAATCTGCTACGGCACAGCGGCTCGGTGACGTGTAGAAGATCTGGGACACCGTGCAGGTGCCTCTGCCGAGAAATCTCGCATCTTCATAATGCTCCGGGTTGAATTCCGGCTCAAGCATCTTCACAAGCCCCTTGATTTCGGTTTCCGGCGCACAGTCATTTTCATTCAGGGACCTGACGTCCGCGATAATGTCCGCCATCTTGTAAATCGCGTTGTCGCCTCTCTCCGGAGCGGAGCCATGGCAGCTGATGCCCTTGACATCCACACGGATTTCCATCCTGCCTCTGTGTCCCCTGTAAATCCCGCCGTCCGTCGGTTCTGTCGAAATGACGAATTCCGGCCGGATGCCGTCCTTGTTGACAATGTACTGCCAGCAGAGACCGTCGCAGTCCTCTTCCATGACGGAGCCGACGACCATGATCCTGTATCCTTCCGGAATAAGATTCATGTCTTTCAGAATCTTTGTCCCGTAGACAGCGGAGGCCATGCCGCCTTCCTGGTCGGAGCCGCCGCGGCCGTAGATGATCTCGTCGTCTTCATAGCCTTTATACGGATCATGCGTCCAGTTATTGATATTGCCGATTCCGACAGTGTCAATATGGGAATCAATTGCGATAATCCTGTCACCTTCTCCCATCCAGCCGATGACATTTCCGAGGCCGTCCACTTCGACTTTATCGAAGTTCAGGCGTTCCATCTCGGCGCGGATGCATTCTACTACTTCTTTCTCCTCACAGCTCTCACTGGGATGGGAAATCATCTCACGCAGAAAGCGCACCATATCTGCTTTGTAATTCTCCGCTGCTTCTTTAATTGCGGTATAGTTCAGTTCCATCGTCTCTCTCCGTTATTGTCTGGAAATTGTTTTATGCTACCAAACTTTTTTTCTGGTCGGATTAATCATAGCACCGGCGCGGGAATAGTCAAGCCTTTTTTGAATAAAAAGTATTTTTCATGGGAAGCTCCGTGCGGAACTCATGATCCAATGCATAATAAGCTCCCTGACAGGCCGGAGCCGCCGGAATCGTCGTGATCTCCCCGACGCCTTTCGCCCCGTATGCGACACCGAGCAGTTCGTCCTTCTCCACATAGATGGCATGAATGTCCGGGATCTGGGGCGCTCTCAGAAGGCCGAGTTTTCCGTACCCTGCCTGAGGCACGCAGTCCTTGAGCGGAAAATCTTCCGTCAGCGCATAACCCATCCCCATCAGGACGCCGCCCTCGATCTGGCCCTGGATCGAGATCGGATTCACGACTTTGCCGGCATCGTAGGCAGCATAGACATCCGTCACTCTTCCGTCATCGTCCAGAATCACGACATTTGACGCATACCCGTAGGCGATATGGCTCTTCGGGTTCTGTTTCCTGAATTCCGTGAGCTTGTCCGTCGGTTCAAAGTATTCATAGGAGAAACTCCTGCCCTCAAGCTGCTTCAGAAGCTCTGCGGGATCTGTGTAGACAGGCTTCGGAATCTTAGTCTGCGTCCCCTTCACACCGTAAGTTCCCTGATTAAGCCCGCTGCCGCA
>CACZTA010000198.1 GCA_902783935.1 uncultured Lachnospiraceae bacterium
GCAGCTTCTACAGCAACAGCGGCGGCTTCTACAGCAGCAGCGGCAGCTACAACAGCTGTTTCCCAGGCTGAAGAAGCAGCTACGACAGCTGTTTCCCAGGCTGAAGCAGCAGTGAGCGAAGCTGTTTCGGAAGCAGTGTCTGCAGCTGAAGCAGTTCTTTCCGGAATTGAAGCTGCAAAATAATTGTTTTCTGCCGGAAGCGCCGGGTAACCGGCGCTTCTTTATGTTAAGGGAATTATACCGTATATAGTGTTGTATCTGGAGCTAAAATACAATATCTTGTGCCACTCTCTTGACGAGGCATGATGATGATGCTAGAATAAGACTCGGTCGCTGAATGCGGTCGGGTTTTTTTGACGTCTGTAAGGGGGAGGGTTGTATATATATGAAAATCATTAAGAGAAACGGTGCAGAGTCTGAGTTTAATCCGGAGAAGATTGCGATAGCGGTCACGAAGGCAAATAACGCATGCCAGGACCGCGAACTTACACAGGCTGATATCGATGCGATCACGATGAATATCACAGAGAAGTGCGGAACCATGAACCGCACGGTATCCGTGGAAGAAGTACAGGATATGGTCGAGACCGAAATCATGCGCAAAAACGCCTATGAGGTCGCCCGCGGCTATATCAAGTACCGGTACAACCGGTCACTGATCAGACGTGCCAACACGACGGATGACAGAATCCTGAGCCTGATCGAGTGCAACAACGAGGAGGTCATGCAGGAGAACTCCAACAAGGACCCGGTTGTAAATTCCGTACAGAGAGATTATATGGCCGGCGAGGTCTCAAGAGACATCACAGAGCGGCTGCTCCTTCCCGCGGAGATCACGAAAGCACACAGGGAAGGCCTGATCCATTTCCATGACTCGGATTATTTTGCACAGCACATGTACAACTGCTGCCTCGTCAATCTCGAGGACATGCTTCAGAACGGAACCGTGATCAGTGAGACCTATATCGAGCGGCCGCACAGTTTTTCGACGGCATGCAATATTGCGACGCAGATCATCGCACAGGTCGCCAGCAACCAGTACGGCGGCCAGAGCATTTCTCTTGCTCATCTGGCTCCGTTCGTCGACGTATCCCGCCAGAAGATCCGCAGGCATGTGCAGGAGGAGATGGAGCTCCTTGGCAAGCAGGCAGACCAGGATGTACTGGATGAGATCGTGGAGATGCGCCTGCGCAGAGAAATCGAGAAGGGTATCCAGACGATCCAGTACCAGGTCATTACGCTGATGACGACCAACGGCCAGGCACCGTTCCTGACGGTTTTCATGTACCTGAACGAAGCGAAGAACGAGAGAGAGAAGAAAGACCTCGCTCTGTGCATCGAGGAAATGCTCCGTCAGCGCATCCAGGGCGTGAAAAATGAGAAGGGCGTGTGGATTACGCCGGCATTCCCGAAGCTGATCTATACACTGGAAGACGACAACATGGAGGAAGACTCCGAATACTTCTATCTGACGAGACTCGCTGCCGAATGTACGGCAAAGAGGATGGTGCCGGACTACATCTCCGAAAAGAAGATGAAGGAACTGAAGAACGGGGATGTCTATCCGTGCATGGGATGCCGCAGTTTCCTGACGCCGGACCGCTTTTCGGATGCCGGTCTGGGAAATATGGCCAATGCGCGCAATTATCAGGAAGGAAAGCACAAGTATTACGGCCGTTTCAACCAGGGCGTCGTGACAATCAACCTGGTGGATGCAGCCTGCTCTTCCGGCAAAAATGAAAATGAATTCTGGAAGATCCTCGATGAGCGCCTTGAGCTCTGTCACAGAGCCCTCCGCCTCCGCCATGAGCGCCTTCTCGGAACGGTATCGGATTCAGCCCCGATCCTCTGGCAGTACGGCGCGATTGCGAGACTTGGCAAGGGAGAGACGATTGATCACCTCCTCTACAACGGATATTCGACGATCTCACTCGGATATGCCGGCCTTGCGGAATGCGTTTATTATATGAAGGGGCTCTCCCATACAAGCCAGACCGGCAAGGAATTCGGCCTCCAGGTCATGCAGGCGCTCAATGATGCCTGCGCCAAGTGGAAGCGCGAAGAAAACATTGATTACAGTGTGTACGGGACACCGCTTGAGAGCACGACTTACAAATTTGCGAAGTGCCTGCAGAGACGTTTCGGAATCATCGAAGGGGTCACGGATAAGAATTATATTACAAACAGCTATCACATCCGCGTGACGGAGAACATCGATGCCTTCTCCAAACTCTCGAAGGAAGCGGAATTCCAGAGGCTCAGCCCGGGCGGCGCGATCAGCTACGTGGAAGTGCCGAATATGCAGAATAATATCAAAGCCGTGCTGAAAATCATGCGCCATATTTATGACACGATTCTGTATGCCGAGCTGAATACGAAGAGCGATTTCTGCCAGGTCTGCGGCTATGACGGCGAGATCATGATCACGGAAGAAGACGGCAAGCTGATCTGGGAATGCCCGAACTGCGGAAACCGCGACCAGGACAAGATGAATGTGGCCCGGAGGACCTGCGGTTATATCGGTACACAGTACTGGAACCAGGGCCGGACACAGGAGATCAAGGAGAGAGTTCTCCATCTGTAAAACAGAATAAGACTTTCGGCGGATCACGAACGCCGGGGTGTTCATGAAAAAATGATCAGGAGGTCCGCAGGGAATACGCAGACCTCCTGATTTTATTTTCCGGTGGAATGATGCAGGTGCCCTTGCTCCTCAAGATCAGGGAAATGCAGCTGCCGCAGCGCTTCGTACAGCACGATTGAGACAGAGTTGGACAGATTCAGCGAGCGCTCCCCGGGCCGCATGGGAATCCGGATACACTGATCAGGGTGCGCGGAGAGGATTTCCTCGGGAATGCCGCCGCTTTCTTTTCCGAACATGAGGTAATCATCCGCGCCGTATGTGACGTCTGCATAGGTGCGGGAAGCTTTGGTGGTCACATACCAGATGCGGGCTCCCGGACAGGATGCCAGGAATTCTTCGTAATTCATATGACGGCGGACCGTGAGTCTCGGCCAGTAGTCCAGACCGGCGCGCCGGATATAGCGGTCTGTCAGATGAAAGCCGATCGGGTCGATCAGATGGAGATCTGCGCCGGCGCAGACGCAGCTGCGGCCGATTGTGCCGGCATTGCCGGGCTGCTCGGGTTCGTGGAGCACGATGTGGATCATAGCGGCCTCCTTTCGGAAAATAATTGTAAACCCGGTCAGAAACAGGTGCAAGGAGTAATGAGATATGTATTACGGCAATATTAAAGAATATGATGTAGCAAACGGAGAAGGCGTACGTATCACACTCTTTGTGTCAGGCTGCACCAACCACTGCGAGGGGTGTTTTCAGCCGGATACATGGGACTTTCATTACGGACAGCCATATACGGAGGAGACGGAAGAGCAGATTCTGCGGCTCCTCAGCCAGCCGGTCGTGGACGGGCTCACGCTTCTCGGGGGAGAACCGATGGAACCGGAAAACCAGCGTGTCCTGACACCGCTTGTCCGCAGAGTGAAAAGGGAGTACCCGGAGAAGAATGTCTGGTGTTTTACCGGGTTTATCTATGACAGGGACCTGCTGCCGGGACAGCGGAAGCACACGGAAGTCACGGACGAATTCCTGTCTATGATTGATGTGCTGGTAGACGGGCCGTTTATTCTTGCAAAACGGAACCTGGCGCTGACTTTCCGCGGATCTGAGAACCAGCGTGTGCTGGATATGAAGAAAACGCTGCTTACCGGAAAACCAGTTCTTTATCTCAAATGATGTTTATTGACTGCTCAAAGAACATGCCGGATGATATAATCAGAAGCAGATAAGAATCAGAACCGGTATGAGGAGGGGCTATGGGAGAAGTATTCGGATATCCGGCGTTCGACGCCCGGGGAGAGATGATCCTGACAACTTATGATAATGATTATGCCGCCATGCTTATGGATGTACGCGTGTACCGCATGGAGGGAGGAAAAACTCTGAGCTTTTGCAGGAGCGGAGAGGAGATTGCGGTGCTGCTGCTCTCCGGATGCGTGACGTTCAGGGTTGCCGGTACTGTACAGAAAGCATCGAGA
>CACZTA010000199.1 GCA_902783935.1 uncultured Lachnospiraceae bacterium
AAGAAAAGGAGAGGAGGCACAGCATGATTAAAGACGGTCTGATCTGGGCAGCCAGTACAGAGGATGGCAGAGAGGTAATGCTGCTGCCGAAGATGGCCAACCGGCACGGACTTATAGCCGGTGCAACCGGAACCGGCAAAACAGTAACATTAAAAGTGCTGGCGGAGTCATTCAGCGAGATGGGGGTCCCTGTCTTCATGGCAGATGTGAAGGGTGATATTGCGAGCATCATGAAGCCCGGTGAAGACAGCGCCGACATGCAGGAGCGGATTGCCCGCTTCGGCCTTCAGGAAGCCGGTTTCAGTTATCAGGGGTGCCCTGTCACGATCTGGGATATCTACGGCGAGAACGGGATCCAGCTCCGCACTACGGTTTCAGAGATGGGACCGCTGCTTCTGGCGAGGATTCTGGGCCTCAACGAACTTCAGTCGGGTGTACTCTCAATCGCTTTCAAGATTGCTGATGACAGCGGGCTTCTTCTCTATGATACAAAGGATCTGAAAGCCCTCCTCAATTATATCAAGGACAATCCGAAAGAGTTTGAGGCAGAATACGGCAGGATGAGCTCCGCTACGATCGGGGCCATCACGCGCGCGCTGGTAGCCCTCGAAGTTGCCGGCGGTGAGACGTTCTTCGGTGAGCCCGGACTCAATATCTTTGACTGGCTCACTGTCGGAGAAGGCGGGAAAGGCATGATCAACGTGCTCGACAGCAGCAGCCTGATCAACAGCGGGACACTTTATTCCACGTTCCTTCTGTGGCTGCTGTCAGAACTTTTTGAGATTATGCCGGAAGTCGGCGATCTCGAAAAACCGAAGATGATTTTCTTCTTTGATGAAGCACATCTTCTGTTCAAGGACTGCTCCAAGTCGCTGCTCGAGAAAATTGAGCAGGTCGTCAAGCTGATCCGTTCGAAGGGCGTCGGCGTCTACTTCTGCACACAGAATCCGAGAGATATCCCGGACGGAGTCCTGGCGCAGCTCGGAAATAAAATCGAGCACGGACTCCATGCCTACACGCCGGCAGAACAGAAAGCAGTCAGGGCTGCGGCAGAGTCCTTCCGGGCGAATCCTTCATTCAATACCTATGAAACGATTCTGTCACTCGGGACAGGGGAAGCGGTTGTCTCCTTCCTCGATGAGACCGGTGTACCTGCCGTCTGTGAAAAAGTGAGGATCCTGCCGCCGAAGAGCCGCTTCGGTTCGATTACCGATGCCGAGAGGGAACAGGCAGTAAAGGGAAGCCTGCTGTACAGCAAATATGCAGCTGCCGTAGATCCGGATTCCGCTTTTGAGATGCTCGAGAGGCTGTATGCCGAAAAGGAAGCGGCAGCAGAAGAAGCGGCAAAGACGCTTCAGGAGCAGAAGGAAGCGGCAGCAAGAGAAAAAGAAGCAGAGAGAGAGGCAGCCCGTCTCGAACGGGAAGAACTGCGCAAGAAGGAGGCTCTGGAGAGAGAAAAGAAACGTGCGGCCAAGAGTGTGGCATCGTCTGTAGCCGGTACAATCGGGAGAGAGGCCGGAAAACTTGTCGGAGGAAAATTCGGTGTCTTCGGCAAGACGATGGGCGGAAATGTCGGTGCCAATCTCGGCAGAGGCATTCTGAATAATCTGTTTAAGATCTGATATTATCAGCCCCCGGACAGTCTGTTCGGGGGTGGTTTGCCCCCGGGTAACTGCCGGGGGTCCGGGAAATCCCGGTGTTTCTGACGGAAAGAGGAAACCGGCGGGTCATAAGTCTTTAAGAAGGAAGGAGAGAGCTTATGAAAAACTATTCTGAAGATCCTGACAGACAATATCACATCCAGGTGGCAAAAGGAGAGGTGGGCCGCTATGTTATTCTCCCCGGCGACCCGAAAAGATGCAAAAAGATTGCAGCTTACTTTGATGAACCGGAGCTTGTGGCAGATAACCGCGAATATGTGACATATACAGGAAAGCTTGACGGGGTTCCCGTAAGCGTGACGTCGACCGGGATCGGCGGCCCGTCCGCTTCCATCGCCATTGAGGAACTGGTCAGGTGCGGTGCGGATACATTTCTCCGGGTCGGTACCTGCGGGGGGATGCAGCTGGATATCAGGAGCGGTGATGTAGTGATTGCGCAGGCCGCCATCCGGATGGAGGGAACAAGCCGGGAATATGCGCCGATTGAATACCCCGCCGTCGCAGATTATGACGTCCTGAGCGCCATGATTGAAGGCACAAGGAAGACCGGTGCGGCGTGGCATGTCGGCGTCGTGCAGTGCAAAGACGCTTTTTACGGACAGCATTGTCCGGAACTGATGCCTGTGAGCTATGAGCTCCAGAACAAATGGCAGGCGTGGCTCCGCATGGGATGCCTCGCATCGGAAATGGAATCCGCAGCACTTTTTATCGCAGGAAGCTTCCTGCGGGTTCGCGTGGGCTCCCTGTTCCTCGTAGTCGCCAACCAGGAGCGCGAAGCGAGGGGAATGGAGAACCCGGTGGTTCACGATATCGATCTGCCGATTCGCGCGGCAGTCGAAGCAATAAGGGAACTTATCAGGAAGGATAAAACAGCAGACTGAACAGGAAAAGGAGGAATGTATCATGAGTGACTTTGTACCAACCCCTCATATCGGAGCAGCAAAGGGAGACTTTGCGGATACCGTGCTGATGCCCGGGGATCCGCTGAGAGCAAAGTACATCGCGGATAATTATCTGGAAGATGCGAAGCTTGTGACAAAAGTCCGCAACATGTTCGGCTTTACGGGAACTTATCACGGGAAGCGGATTTCCGTGATGGGCGGCGGCATGGGCATGCCGTCAATCGGCATCTATTCGCACGAGCTCTACTGCTATTATGATGTTGAGAAAATCATCAGGATCGGATCAGCCGGGTCCGTGAATGAAAAATGCAAAATCATGGATATCGTTCTTGCGCAGGGCGCATGCACGGATTCTTCATGGGCTGACCAGTATCAGCTCGGCGGCACCTTTGCGCCGATTGCTGACTGGGATCTTCTGTATAAGGCTTATGAGACGGCAAACCGTCAGGGGACGAATGTCGTCGTCGGAAATGTGCTGTCCGAGGACAAATTCTATAACGCGAATCCGGACTTCAGCAAGAAATGGGCAGAGATGGGCGTCCTGTGCCTGGAGATGGAGAGCGCGGCGCTCTACATGGAAGCAGCCCATATGAAGAAAAAAGCGCTTGCCATACTGACAATCTCGGATGAGGTTTACTCAGGAAGGGCACTTGACGCAGCGGACCGTGAAACAGGATTCAGGAAAATGATGGAGCTTGCGCTGGAATTATGAGCAGATTCAGAAGAATATTTGTGATTGTATGTGATTCGATGGGAATGGGAGGGGGCCCTGATGCAGATAAATTCGGAGATCTCGGTTCAGATACGCTCGGACATATCGCGGAGCGAATGAACGGGCTCACGATTCCGAATTTTACAAAAATCGGACTGGCGAATCTGAAACCCATGCAGAACTGCCCGCCCGCAGAACATCCGGAAGGCTGGTACTGTGCCCTGGCGGAGAGGAGCTCAGGGAAAGATACCATGACGGGACACTGGGAGATCATGGGGCTTGAGACGAAGAAGCCGTTTATCACATTTTCCGAACACGGTTTTCCGCCTGAGCTGATTGCAGAGCTTGAGAAGCGCTGCGGAAAAAAGGTCATCGGAAACAAAGCGGCCAGCGGGACGGAGATTCTGGACGAGCTTGCAGAGCAGGAGATCTATGAGGGCAAGATGATCGTCTATACTTCTGCCGACTCGGTCCTGCAGATCTGCGGGAATGAAGAAACCTTCGACCTGGCCAACCTGTACCGCTGCTGTGAGATCGCGAGAGAACTTACGCTGCGCGACGAATGGCGCGTGGGCCGCGTAATTGCGCGTCCTTATATAGGCAAGCACAAGGGCGAATTCAAGCGGACGAGCAACCGGCATGACTATGCTCTTGAGCCGACAGGCCCGACTGTGCTGAATGCCCTGAAGGATAACGGATATTCTGTTATCTCTGTCGGTAAGATCAATGATATCTTCGCAGGCAGCGGCATCACGGAAGCCTATCACTCGGACAGCTCCGTGCACGGCATGGTTCAGACCATCGAGCAGGCAGAGAGGACAGACTGGGAAGGTGTGTGTTTCACAAACCTTGTCGATTTTGATGCTCTGTGGGGCCATAGGAGGAATGTAGAGGGATACGCCCGTGAAATCGAAAAGTTTGACGTTAAACTCGGAGAACTGATGGCGATCCTGAATGATGATGACCTGATCATGATTACGGCGGACCACGGGACGGATCCGACATGGAAGGGAACTGACCACACGAGGGAAAAAGTTCCGATGGTCGCCTGGTCGCCGTCTTTCCGGGAAGGCGGGGCACTGCCGGACCAGGATACGTTTGCCGCTGTCGGGGCGACCTGTGCGGCGAATTTCGGGATCAGCATGCCGGAAGGAACAATCGGGGAGTCGCTTCTTGATAAGATGATTTAATAAAGGAGCCGGAGATGGCAGGATTGTCGGAAGAACTGGTCAGAGAACTGATAGAGAAAGCCATTGAAGCGATGAGCCGGGCATACACGCCGTATTCCCGGCACAAGGTGGGTGCGGCCCTTCTCACCGCGGACGGGACGGTCTATACGGGATGCAATATCGAAAACGTTGCATTTACCCCTACGAACTGTGCGGAGCGGACAGCATTTTTCAAAGCTGTTTCCGAAGGCTGCCGGGACTTCGCTGCGATCGCCGTGGTAGGCGGGCCTGACGGAATTCTTTCCGAAGAGTGCCCGCCCTGCGGAGTGTGCAGGCAGGTGATGATGGAATTCTGTGATCCGGAGACGTTTCAGATCATAACGGCATCAGGACCGGATGCATGGCATATCCGGTCCCTGAAAGAGTATCTGCCGATGGGATTCGGGCCTGACCGGCTGTAAAAAGCGGTTTAATAACTGTTTTTGATAAGATTGTGTTATGAACCTGTAAATCGTATGATTTGCTATGCGCGCCCTTTCTGCTATAATACTATGCGGAAAGGGCGCGGCTGTTTTCATTCTGGGGGGTTACTCCCTGCTTCTGCCTGAATCCGCGTCCAAATCACATTCTGGAGGAATACAGCTATGAAGTGGATGATTGCATCCGATATTCACGGAGCGGCCGGATACTGCCGGACGATGCTTGAACGATATGATGAAGAAGAGGCGGAGAGACTTATTCTCCTCGGTGATCTCCTTTATCACGGACCCAGGAATGACCTGCCTGAAGAATATGATCCGAAACAGGTGATCGAGATGCTGAATGCCGGGAGAAATTTTATTCTCTGTGTCCGCGGAAACTGCGAGGCGGAAGTTGACCAGATGGTTCTGAAGTTCCCGGTTCTGGCGGAGTATGCGCTGATGCCGGCCGGGTCAAATATAATATATATCACCCATGGGCACCATGCCTCGGAGCAGTCGCCGCCGCCGCATGCACCGGGGGATATCCTTCTCGCGGGCCATACACATGTGGCAAAGTGTGAAAAGCATGAAGACTATGTCTATATGAATCCCGGATCCGTGGCTTTGCCGAAAGACGGCAGCCGGAGAAGTTATATGACATTTGACGGCAATACGTTCATCTGGAAGGATCTCGAAACGGCGGAACCTTTTATGCAGTATGAACTCGCGCAAAGAGATGCCGGAAATGAATGAGCCTGCCGGAAACACGGATAAACAAGGGACAAACAGCCTGTTTCACGCGTTTCTGCTGTGCGTGGCAGCCCTGATATGGGGCTCGGCGTTTGTGGCGCAGAGCGTCGGCTCACGCCATGTAGGCCCGTTTACCTTTCTTGCAGCCAGAAACTGGATTGCCCTTGTGGTTCTTGTACCGGTGCTGGCAATCCGGGAACATGCCGGGCCTCACGGAGAGCGGCTGCCGGCATCACGCAGGCGGTCTGCTGCAAAAGCTGCAGGCGGCATTATCTGCGGAACGGCACTTTTTCTGGGTTCATCCACACAGCAGGCGGGGATCGCATATACGACTACGGCAAAAGCAGGCTTTATCACGACGCTTTATGTGATCATCGTTCCGATCCTGGCCATGATCGTGGGGAAAATGCCCGACAGAAAGATCTGGAGCTGTGTCCTTCTTGGGGTGATCGGTCTGTACCTGCTCTGCATGAAGCCCGGAGAAGGCGGTCTGAACAGGGGAGATATGATTCTTCTGGCCTGTTCCTTTCTGTTCAGCATTCAGATTATGGCGGTCGATTATTTCATCCAGTTTGTGGACGGTGTACAGCTTGCGGTCATGCAGACGGCGGTAACTGCGGTTCTCGGAACCGTCAGCATGATCCTGTTTGAGCATCCGGCGGCAGCTGATCTGAAAGAAGCGCTTCCGTCCATTCTGTATGCAGGCCTGCTGTCGAGTGCAATAGGCTTTACTTTACAGATTATTGCGCAGACCAGGCTTGAACCGACGGTCGCTTCGCTGATTATGTGCCTGGAGAGTGTTTTCAGTGC
Organism: uncultured Lachnospiraceae bacterium; assembly: GCA_902783935.1. Taxonomy (GTDB): domain Bacteria; phylum Bacillota; class Clostridia; order Lachnospirales; family Lachnospiraceae; genus Chordicoccus. Next base: position 6,466 of record CACZTA010000199.1, read on the forward strand.
GCTCAGCGGATGGATTCTGCTCGGAGAGACACTCAATATCCGTGAGCTTGCCGGATGTGCCCTGATGTTCGGGGCAATCGTGTGGTCGCAGATTCCTTCACATGAAAAAAAGATGTGCACTTAAGCAGGGGAGGAAAATATGTCACAGAAGAAACAGGTCTGGATAGTCGGCATGGGGAGCGGACAGATACGGTTTCTGACCAGACAGGCGGCTGCCGCGATACAGGCGGCTGACCTTCTGACCGGTCCCGGACGTCTCCTGTCTGTATTTGAAGAGGACCGGAACCACCCCAAAAAATATGCGGATACCCCGGAAGAGATCAGGCGGATCATTGAAGAGACGAGTGCGGAACGGGCGGCCGTTCTGGTTCCCTGGGATACCTCTGAAGGCTTCGGGAATGAAGTCTATACGGCGCTTGCCGGTTTCAGGCCGGCGATCATTCCGGGGATAAGCCGGCAGGCTTACCTGATGTCCAGGACCGGCGTCAGTTCGGAAAATGCCGTTGTATGGAATCCTGCTGATAAGAAAAAAACACTGAGGATGCTGCTCCATGAGTATGAACGGGTTTTCTTCTGCGGCGGCCGGGTGATGAAAGAGAATCTGCCTGTGCTCCTCCGGTCGGGATTTGAGGAGATGGCGGTCTGTTATATCGAAAATCCCGGGGAAAGAGACGAATACGCTTTCAGGGGGAAACTTGAGAATCTGCGGGGGAGAGGTTTTTCAGAGAACAGCCTGTTTCTTCTTCAGCAGACAAGCCCTGTCGGAAGTGAACGCACAGGCAGCTATGATGAGGGGACGGGAGACAGGGACGCGCGGCTGCCGGAAGAGGTCAGGGTTCTCGCCCTGCATGCGATGAAAATCAGCAGAAAGGCCGTGATTTATGATATCGGCAGCGGCAGCGGAAGACTGGCCCTCGATGCGGCCCAGATGGCATCGGACGGCTTTGTTTATGCGATCGAAAAAAACGAGCAGCTGATATCCGAGGCGCGGGAGAGACAGATCAGGGCAGGCATCGGGAATATCAGGTTTATTCCGGGTGCTGCCCCGGATGCGCTTGCACATCTTCCGCTTCCGGATGTCGTCCTTCTGGAAGGGACAGACGGAGCCATAAAGGAACTGCTGCAAATTGCCATTTCAAGAAATCCTTTTGTACGCGCCGTGTGTATCCGGGGTACAGTGGAAGGTGCGTCTGAGGCGGTGAGACTGATGGAAGGGATGCATTTTCAGCCGAAGATGACAGAACTCACGTTTGTGCGCACCAGAAAGAGCGACGGGCGGCACCGGCTTGAACCCCAGCTGCCCTATTATCTGATTGCAGGAGAGCACAGGGTCAGGGGAAGCCGGTAAGAAAAAAGAATAAAGAAAGAAAAAGCGGCGGTACAATGAACGATGTACCGCCGCTGCTTTGCAAGAATAGTCTTTTAAAATGGACCTGTCCGTAAACCCGGAATCAGCTGTCAGCCTGCGTTGCTGCAGTATTTCAGCAGAATATCCTCACAGAGAAGCTGTTTTGCTTCCAGTGTGATGGATGCTTCGGAATAACCGGTTGATTCTGCTTCTGACAGATCAGGAAGACTGTAAAGGTCAAGCACTTTATTCAGCGCACTCTGGTAGTCGGCACTGTCTTCCGTGATGCCTTCGCGGTCAAGCAGCGCGTCGCAGACGAGCTGTGTCTTAAGCTTGTATTTGACATTGCTGTCGAAAGCTTCTTCTGTTCCGTACCAGTCCTTTATCTGCTGGGCTTCGTCGATTGAGGAATCTTCATACCAGTAGGCCAGCTCTGACAGCATGTTTTTCCGCCACTCATCGAGCTTTTCTTTCGGGAACTGAAGGACTTTGCTGCTGTCGACAAGGGTGACAAGTGCATTGTCAGCTGTCTCCTTATAAAGGGTGTTGACTCTGACGTCAAAGTCGGCTTTCTTTCCGGCGACACCGTCATCATAATAGTCTGCCGGGAATGTGAAGGAAATAGTGAATTCATCTCCCTTTTTATGTCCGATCAGCTGTTCCTCAAATTCCTCGGGAAGAGCGCCGTAACCGACGAGGACATCATAATCGGTGTCGCTGCCGCCGTCAAATTCACCGCCGTCCAGTGTCCCGGTATAATCGATGTTTGCCGTGACGCCTTTTTCGATTTGTGCATCAGCCGGAAGAAGAATATCAAGGCCTTTATACTCGCCGAGCGTTACAAAACTGTCATAGTTACCTGCTGAAGGCATTTCCTCCACTTCCGGGGCCGATTCGACATTCATCGTCATATCAAGCGCAAACGCTTCCAGATCCTCCTCATCGTCGGGATAGTCCGCGAAGCTCTCATCGTCGGATGCATCAGCATCATCACCGGAGAGATAATACTCCATCTCTTCGAGTTCAGAAGCGGTCAGTCCGGCATTCTTAATATCCTCGGCACTGGAAAGATTGATCTGCTCGGAAACTTCAACTTCTGATTCCGGCACATCCGAAGACTCGGAGACAGAAGCGGGTGCGGGGGAGGAGGAAGAGGCGGGTGTGCCTGAATCCTTCTTGCCGCAGCCTGAAGCTATCACAAGTGTACAGA
>CACZTA010000200.1 GCA_902783935.1 uncultured Lachnospiraceae bacterium
ACGCCTGCACCGGAAATGCAAGAAGCAGTATTCCGATCAGCAGGACAGCCAGTATCCGTCTGTTTTTCATAGCTGTCTCGCCTCCATGTGTGTCAGCTCTCAGCCGAATCTTACTTTGATAAATCCTTTGATAATTTCAACGCTCTTCTCAAATCCGTGTCTGGACGAGTCGATGCAGAGATCATAATTCCTCGCGTCGTACCACTCCATCCCCGTATAGTAATGGAAGTACTCCGCGCGGTGATGATTCACCCTGTCCACGTACTTTTCAAGCTCACGCGGCGGCAGGGATTTTTTCTTTGCCGCCTGTTCCATGCGGAAATCATGCGGCGCATAAACAAAGACCCTGACAACATTCGGCCTGTCCTTCAGGATGAATCCGCCGCAGCGCCCGACGATAATGCAGCTCTGCGTATCCGCCAGGTCCTTGATCGTTTTCGCCGTATAATTGAACAGGTTCTGTTCCGACGTGAAGCCGCTGCTGTCCGGGGAAAGCAGTTCCCCGTTATAAGCGCCTGAAGTCCCCCTGAAAAGAGAAGCGGCTTTATATTTGCCGTCTGCATTTACGAAAAGATTCTCATTGATGCCGGAATCTTCCGAGGCCAGCTTCAGGATCTCCTTATCATAATAATGAATTCCGAGGTCGTCGGACAGCATCTCCCCGATCGCCCGTCCGCCGCTTCCGTATTCCCGATTGATACAGATGACAATATTCTCTTTCATGACCGCTTCCTCCATCCTGACTTCTCCTGTGCTGACGTTTTTTATTCTCCCAGATAAGCCTTCCGGATTTCGTCGTTCTCCATGAGTTCTTTCGCCGGTCCCTCAATTGAAATCTTTCCCGTCTCAAGAACATATGCCCTGTCTGCGATCGAGAGGGCTTTTTTTGCGTTCTGCTCCACGAGGAGCACCGTCGTGCCGGCTTTCGACACCGTCTCGATAATTTTGAAAATCTCTCCGACAAAAATCGGCGAGAGCCCCATCGACGGTTCATCCATCAGGATGATGCGCGGCTTCGACATAAGGGCGCGTCCCATGGCCAGCATCTGCTGTTCACCGCCGGACAATGTCCCTGCGGACTGCTTCGCGCGCTCTTTCAGGCGGGGAAAATGTTCGTAGACAGCTTCCAGCGACGCCTGCTTCTCCGCGGCGTCCTTTCTGGTAAAGGCGCCCAGCATCAGGTTCTGGTAAACCGTCATCTGCGGGAAGACCCTGCGGCCCTCCGGCACGTGGGCCATTCCGAGTTCCACGATTTTGTGGGCGGGCATTTTCGTAATATCCCTTCCCTCAAATTCTACCCTACCGGAGGCCTTTTCCACAAGCCCTGTTATTGTATGAAGCGTTGTTGTTTTTCCGGCACCGTTGGCGCCGATCAGCGCGATGACCTCGCCCTGGTTCACTTCGAAGGAAATGCCCTGCAGCGCCGGAATGACACCGTATTTCACACACAGATCCGTTACCTTCAGCATTGACATGATAATGCTCCCTCCTTATCCGCCGAGATACGCCCTGATGACTTCCGGATCCGCCAGGACCTGTTTCGTTTCGCCCTCCGTCAGGATGCGGCCGAAGTTCAGGACCGTCAGCTTCTCACAGATTCCTGCAACCAGCTTCATGTCATGCTCGATCAGGAGAATCGTCATGTTGAAATTTTCACGGACATACCTGATATCGTCCATCAGCTCCTGGGTCTCGTTCGGGTTCATCCCGGCAGCAGGCTCATCCAGAAGCAGGAGCTTCGGATTCGTCGCCATCGCGCGGGCGATTTCAAGCTTCCGCTGCTTGCCGTACGGCAGGTTGGACGAAATCGTATCCGCATCATCCTCCAGGTCAAATACGGAGAGAAGCTCCATCGCCTTCTCATTCATCTGTTTCTCTGTCTGCCAGTAGGACGGCAGGCGCAGGACAGCCGACACCGCAGGACAGCTGTACTGGTTGTGGAGGCCGATTTTGACATTGTCAAGGACGGTCAGCTGCTTGAAAAGGCGGATATTCTGGAATGTCCTGGCAATCCCCGCCTTATTGATCTCAATCGTCGGACGTCCGGTGATGTCTTTTCCGTCGAGTTTAATCACTCCCTCGTCCGGTTTGTATTCCCCCGTCAGCAGGTTGAAGACGGTCGTCTTGCCGGCGCCGTTCGGGCCGATCAGGCCGTAGAGGTCGCCTTTTTCGATCAGGATATGGAAATCGTCCACTGCCCTGAGTCCGCCGAACTGAATGGACAGATTATTAATCTCAAGAAGTGCCGCCATTTATCTGCCCTCCTTTCCGGATGCTTCCGCACCCTTTTTCCGGAAACGGGAATGAATAAAAGCACGGGACTTCGGGTTCCAGTTGACGATCATCATGACGATCAGCACCACCGAATAGATCAGCATCCGGTAGTCGTTCATGAAACGGAGGATCTCCGGTATCAGCGTCAGCACGACCGCCGCAATGATGGATCCCCTCGTTGAGCCGATTCCGCCCAGCACCACAAAGACCAGGAACAGGATCGACATGTTGTACCCGAATCTTGCCGGCGTCGCAATCAGGGAAGCGAGGTTATGCGAATACAGCGCGCCTGCACACCCTGAGATCACGGCGGACAGCGTGAAGGCGAGCATCTTGTACTTCGTGATCGGAATCCCGACGGAGCCGGCCGCGATGCGGTTGTCCCTGATGGCCATAATCGCGCGGCCTTCCCTCGAATTCACCAGATTCAGCACGATAACGGTCGAAATCAGCAGGATCAGGAAGCCGATCGTGAACGTCGAATTATTCGGTGTCCCCGAAATACCCTGGGGACCGTTGATAATCATTTCCCCATCCGGCAGAAGGCCGAGGGACAGCTGGTCCTTCATGGAGAAATGCAGGCCGTTTGC
>CACZTA010000201.1 GCA_902783935.1 uncultured Lachnospiraceae bacterium
GCTGGATATCCGCGAAGGGGATACGGTGCACAGTGCCCGTAACGGAACGGACAGATTCGGACATGTGATCATGAAGACGGATTCTGAGGAGCTTATTGATCATGTTTGTGAAGAAATCATAAATACAGTTGCATTAAAACCAGAGACTGTATAATAAAAAGGATATTGATGACATGGAAAAGCCGGGCAGCATGTGCCCGGCTTTCACTGTGCGCTTATTTACAGGAATAAACGCTTATTCTTTCTCGTTGAATCCGACTCTTCCTGCATAGGATGTATGCAGAAGCTCGTGTGAGAGATGTCCGCACGGCTCGCCAAGGAATTCCTTGTAGATAGCGATCATCTGCGGATTGTTGTGAGACTGGCGGAGAACCTGTCTCTCGTCCTCGGAGTAGAGTGCCTGTGCACGCTTCTCTTTGTATGTGTCGATGATATCGAGGTCTTCGTTCGGAAGGAAACACTCGCGGACGTACGGCTGGCCGCCGCCGTTGATGCAGCCGCCCGGGCAGCACATGATCTCGATGAAGTGATATTTGCTCTCGCCGGCTCTGATCTGGTCAAGCAGGATCTTGGCATTCTTCATGCCGTGAGCAACCGCAACGTTAACGACTGTGCCGTCAAGGTCGAGGCTTGCTTCCTTGATTCCTTCGAAACCACGGACCTGCTCGAACTTAATAGCTTCGTGCTCTCTGCCTGTCACAGCCTTGTAAGCTGTACGAAGAGCTGCTTCCATAACACCGCCGGTGACGCCGAAGATGACGCCCGCACCGGTGTAATCACCGATGATATCCATATCGAAGTTCTCATCCGGAAGCTTGGTGAAATTGATACCGCTTCGTTTGATCAGTCTGCCGAGCTCGCGGGTCGTGAGGACGGCATCGACGTCCTTGAGGCCGCGTGTGACGAGCTGTTCACGTTCTTTCTCAAACTTCTTCGCAGTACAGGGCATGATGGAGACGACAAACATGTCTTCCGGTTTCACGCCGATCTTTTCAGCATAGTAATGCTTGATGATTGCGCCCTGCATCTCGTGAGGTGATTTGCAGCTGGACACGTGATCAAGCAGATCGCTGTAATGATACTCCGCATAGTTGATCCAGCCGGGTGAGCAGGAGGTGATCATCGGAATCGTGCCGCCTTCTTTCAGACGGATCAGCAGCTCGTTGGCTTCTTCCATGATCGTCAGGTCTGCACCGTAGTTGGTGTCGAAGACTTTCTTGAATCCGAGACGGCGCAGTGCAGCAGCCATCTTGCCGGTGACCGGAGTGCCGATCGGCATGCCGAATTCTTCACCGAGTGCCGCACGTACGGCCGGAGCGGTCTGGACAACCACATACTTGCCGGCTGCCATCGCTTCGTCGACCTTGTCGATATCGGATTTCTCCATGAGGGCACCGGTCGGACATACGCTGACGCACTGTCCGCAGAGGAGGCACGGAGAATCAGAGAAGTTGCGGTTTTCAGCAGGTGCGATGATTGCGTTGAAGCCGCGGTTCTCGAAACCGAGGATGCCGTCGCCGTGGGCATTTGCGCAGCGGGCTACGCAGCGGCCGCAGAGAACGCACTTGGATGTATCACGGACGATGGACGGATTGACATTGTCAAGTGTCGTCGGTGTCTGTGAACCTTCAAACATATGCTCGCGTGCACCTGTTACGCGGGCGACATACAGAAGTTCGCACTTCTCGTTCTTGTCGCACTGCTGGCAGAGCATGGAGTGGTTGGAGAGCAGAAGTTCGACGGATGCGCGGCGCGCAGCGACAGCTTTCGGGGAGGAGATTGTGATCTCCATACCCTCGGCTACCGGATAGACGCAGGATGCCACGAGCCCTCTTGCTCCGGTTGCTTCGACGAGACAGACACGGCAGGAACCGCGGTTGCATTCGCCGTGGTTAAATGTACATAAAGAAGGAATCTCATAGCCGCACTGGCGTGCTGCCTCGAGAATCGTGAGGCCGGCCTCAACCTGATAAGGGATCCCTTCGATTTTAATATTCACTGTCGACATTTCAAAGCCTCCCTTATTTCTTCTCGATTGCATGGAACTTGCAAGAGGACATGCACATGCCGCACTTAATGCACTTGGACTGATCGATGACGAACGGTCCTACCTTGACCTGTCCGGAAATCGCTCCGACCGGGCACTGACGCTGGCAGAGTGAGCACTTCTTGCAGATATCCGTGTTGATTTCATAGGACATAAGGTTCTTGCAAACCTTGGCGGGACATTTCTTGTCAATAATGTGGGCAAGATATTCATCCCGGAACTGCTTCATCGTGGAAACGATCGGGTTTGCAGCCGTCTGTCCGAGAGCGCACAGGGAACCTGTCTTGATGGTTTCCGCGAGCATCTCAAGCTGCTCGAGATCTTCCATGGTGCCCTTGCCGTCGCAGATCTTGGTGAGGTACTCGAGGATGCGCTTCGTACCGATACGGCACGGAGAACACTTGCCGCAGGACTCGTCGCAGATGAAGCCCATGTAGAACTTCGCGACGTCGACCATACAGTTGTCCTCGTCCATGACGATCGCGCCGCCGGAACCCATCATGGAGCCCTTTGCAACGAGGTTGTCGAAATCGATCTCGGCATCCAGATCCTTTTCTGTCAGACATCCGCCGGACGGACCGCCTGTCTGGATCGCTTTGAACTTCTTGTCGTTCGGAATTCCGCCGCCGATGTCATAGATCAGCTCGCGGAGCGTAGTTCCCATCGGAACCTCCACAAGACCGACGTTGTTGACTTTGCCGCCGAGAGCGAACACTTTCGTGCCCTTGGAGCGCTCTGTGCCGTATTCAGCGAACTTCTTGGCGCCGTTTCTGAGAATATACGGAACGGTTGCCAGTGTTTCAACGTTGTTGACGATTGTCGGGCAATCCCACAGACCGCTGACTGCCGGGAAAGGCGGACGCGGACGCGGCATGCCGCGCATACCCTGAATCGAATTCAGGAGGGCTGTCTCTTCACCGCAGACGAAAGCACCGGCGCCGAGGCGGAGGTGGCAGCGGAAGGAGAAGTCTGTGCCGAGAATGTTGTCACCGAGGAGACCGAGATCTTCAGCCTGCTTAATGGCAATCTTCAGACGGTTGACAGCGATGGGGTACTCTGCACGGACATAGAAATATCCGTTCTGGGCGCCGATCGCATAGCCGGCAATTACCATACCTTCAATAACAGCAAGCGGATTTCCTTCGAGGATGGAACGATCCATGAATGCGCCCGGGTCACCTTCGTCACCGTTGCAGACGACATATTTTTCGCCGTCCGGCTGCGCATATGCGAACTGCCACTTTCTGCCGGTCGGGAAGCCGCCGCCGCCGCGTCCGCGGAGGCCGGAATCAAGGACTTCCTTGACGACATCAGCGCGGTCCATCTTCAGAGCCTTTGCAAGGCCTTCGAATGCACCGTAGCCGAGAGCTTCTTCAATATTCTCCGGATCAATGACGCCGCAGCCGTGAAGGGCAATACGAACCTGTTTCTTATAGAAATTGATATCGTCCTGCTTAGCCGTCTTTTCCTGGGTTGCAGGATCAACATAGAGGAGACGCTCAACGACTTCGCCGCCGATGAGATCTTTTTCGACGATCTCTTCGACATCGTCCATTGAGACCATACGATACAGAGTATCTTCGGGATAGATCTTCACGAACGGTCCCTGGGAACAGAAACCGAAGCAGCCGACCTGGTTGACTGTGACTTTGTCGGAAAGGCCTTTTTCTTCAATAACCTTGCCAAATTTTTCGCGGATTTCCGCAGAGTTTGAAGAAAGACATCCGGTACCGCCGCAGAGCACGACTGCACGCTTGCCGCTCTCGCCGGAGAACTTTGCTGCCATGCAGGAAGAACAGGACGCTTGTTTCTCAGCCAGTTGTTCGAAATTGCTGATCATCAGTTGGCACCTCCTTCCGCGCGGAGCTCTTTAATAATCTTCGGGACGCTGTCCACTGCTACCTTCGGATACACTTTGCCGTTGATGGAGACTGCGGGAGCAATACCGCAGGCGCCGATGCAGCGAAGTGCGTCGATGGTAAACATTCCGTCTTCAGTCGTTTCTCCCGGGCCGATGCCGAGGATTTCTGAGAATTTGTCAATGACCTGCTGAGCGCCTTTGACATAGCAGGCGGTACCCAGACAACATCCTACGATGAACTTTCCCTTCGGTTTCAGGGAGAAGAAAGAGTAGAATGTTACAACGCCGTAGATTTCAGCGACGCTGGCTCCGGTTCTCTGGGAGACAATTTCCTGGACTTCGAGCGGAATGTAGCCGTATTCCTTCTGGATGTCGCTGAGGATCATCATCAGAGGAGTTCTTTCGTCGGAGTACCTGTCGCAGATTTCGTTGATTTTTGCGACA
>CACZTA010000202.1 GCA_902783935.1 uncultured Lachnospiraceae bacterium
ACCGCCTCTCTCGGGCACTGCAGCTCTTCCATAAAATCCGCCGTGCAGAAATAGGCGTCCATGACGATATACTGGCGGAACATCCCGGATTTCATGGCGGAGGGGCTGAGGCCGTGAAAGTATTCCTCCACAAAGAAGCCCGCTTCCTGCAGGTCCCCGACGCGGAGAAAGCTGCGGATCCCCGTCCGGTCGAGCTGCCGCCCGGTGACGCGGCTCAGGTCAATCCCGGCGTCATCCCGGTCCGTCCGGACGGGAGACAGCCTGTCGCTGTCGGCGAACATGTTTTCATCCACAAAGAAGCGGTGGGCAAATCCTTTTCCCGCTTTCGCAAATGATTCCGGGAGCGCGCTGATCCGGCTGACGGGACGCCCGATCCCGCCGAAATACCGGATCTGGGGATAACCGGCAAGAATGTCCCTGACGCGGCCGAGCGTCTTTTTCTGCACCTGCTCCAGTTCTTCTTCCGTATCCGCCTGGAACAGAAGCGCTTTCCCCTCCAGCCCGCGGTCAAAGACAATGCATTCCGATGCATCCGTCCCGTCGGCCAGGATCTGCATGACTTTCACGACACTCGGGGAATACTCCGCGTCGGTGTGATGGATGGAACTGGTTTTCAGGAGGACGATGTTGTACCAGGCCGAGGAGAGGGGAATCATCAGTTCCGCCGCTTTCTCAAGCAGCTCCTGGACGGGTTTCCCTCCGGTGACCAGTTCCTGGAAGAGACGGTTTTTCTCCCGGTCCGCATTTTCCTCCTGCTCCTTCTGGTAGCGCAGCAGCAGCTCGGCGGTCTCCTTTTCCTGCTCGATGAGTCCCGTGACTTTCCGGACAGCCTCGAGCAGCTGGGCGGCATTGACGGGTTTCAGCAGATAATCGGTGACGCCGAGGCCGATCGCCGTCCTCGCGTATTTGAACTCGTCGTAGCCCGACAGGATGATGACCTTGATCCGGGGCAGCTCCTTTTTCACAAGCCGCGAGAGCTCCAGTCCGTCCATAAACGGCATGCGGATATCCGTAATCAGGATGTCCGGTTTCTCCTTTATGATCAGGGGATAGGCGACCTCTCCGTCGCCGGCCTCCCCGACAAGCTCGAGCCCTTCCCTCTCCCAGGGAATGCTGTTCACGATTCCCTTGCGGATGACAACTTCGTCCTCAACCAGAAAGATCTTATACATAGTATTCCACGCCCTATAAAGAATGCTCCCGGCTTAATACCGGAAGCATCTTCATAAAAGGGACCTGCCCTTCTTCTCTTAATTTGTTCTGCGCCGGCGGAAATCAGCCCTTGATCTGGGCAGCGACTTCTTCCGCGAAGTTCTCCTGCTTCTTCTCGATGCCTTCGCCCGTCTCATAGCGGATGAAGCCCTTGACGTCGATCTTAGCGCCATTTGCCTTTGCGACTTCGGCGATGTACTTTGCGACGGTCTGCTTGCCGTCTTCCGCCTTGACATAGACCTGGTCCTGCAGGCAGATCTCGGACAGCTCCTTGTTGATGCGGCCCATCACCATGCCGTTCAGGATCTTCTCGTTGGCATTCGGCTTTTCGTTCTTCGCTGCAGCAAGAAGGATTTCCTTTTCCTTCTCGATGTAGTCCTGGCTGATCTCGGCACGCGTGTTGTACTTCGGTCTCATGGCCGCCGCCTGCATGGCAATGTTCTTTGCCATCTCGACGATTGCATCATTGATGACGTCAGTCGCAACATCAACGAGGACGACGATCTTGCCGCCAGCGTGCGTATAAGCCTGGATGAAGCCGTTCTCTTCCGTCATCTTGTCAAAGCGGCGGATCTTGAGGTTTTCGCTGATCACGGCGATCTCGGCGATCAGGGCGTCACTCACGGACTTGGCTGTATCAAACTTCCAGGGCTCTGCCATAAATGCATCCAGGCCGGCTGCGGCTGTGGACATCGCCTGCTCTGCGACCTCATGCACGAACTGCTGGAACTTCTCATTTTTGGCCACGAAATCGGTCTCGGAGTTGACTTCCACGACTGCCGCGGATTTGCCGTCTTCGGAGACGATCGCTTCGCACAGGCCTTCCGCCGCGATGCGGTCAGCCTTCTTCTGTGCCTTCGCCATGCCGTTCTCACGGAGATAGTCCATCGCCTTCTCCATATCGCCTTCTGTCTTTGTCAGGGCCTTCTTGCAGTCCATCATGCCTGCGCCGCTCATTTCACGGAGTTCCTTGACCATTGCAGCTGTAATTGCCATATTAAAAAATCCTCCCGATCATCTCAGTAATGCGGGGCTCTGAGCCCCGCCCCTGTCCTGTTAATTATTCTGCGGTCTCCTCGTCCGGATAGGCGACATAGCCTTCTGCCGGAACTTCTTCCGCTTCCATCTGTCCCTGGTTTGCTTCGACGACTGCGTCAGCCATCTTGGAAACGATGAGCTTGACGGCACGGATGGCGTCATCATTGCCCGGAATGACATAGGTCAGTTCTTCCGGATCGCAGTTGGTGTCGCAGATGCCGATCAGCGGGATATTCAGTGTATGGGCTTCCTGGATGCAGATGCGTTCCTTCTTCGGGTCAACGACGAAGATCGCGTCCGGGAGCTTCTTCATATCACGGATGCCGCCCAGG
>CACZTA010000203.1 GCA_902783935.1 uncultured Lachnospiraceae bacterium
GCAGTATTCGATTTCATCCTCGCGGGATTTCATCGTCCAGACATCGGTCATGCGCCAGGGGGCAATGACCCTGAGGTCCGGAGCAAGCGCCTTAATGCCGAGCTCAAAGCGGATCTGGTCGTTTCCTTTACCTGTTGCGCCGTGGCAGATGGCTGTCGCTCCTTCCTTGCGTGCGATCTCAACAAGCTTTTTCGCGATCGCAGGACGGGCCATGGAAGTGCCGAGGAGATACTTGTTTTCATAGACGGCGCCGGCCTTGACACAGGGCATGATAAAATCTTCGGCGAATTCATCATTGATATCTTCTATATACAGTTTCGAAGCGCCGGACAGTTTTGCCCTTTCCTCCAGTCCGTCAAGCTCATTTCCCTGGCCGCAGTCCACACAGCAGCAGATTACGTCGTATCCGAACTGCTCCTTCAGCCACGGGATAATCGCAGTCGTGTCCAGGCCGCCTGAATAGGCAAGAATGACTTTTTCGTTTGCCATAACAGAAATCTCCTTAAATAATATATTCCTTAAATGCCGGGCATAATCCGGCTGACAACCGTTACTATACATCATATACATCGCATATGCAAGATAAAATTCAAAAATATGCAAAATGCGCCAGACGATATGAATATTATGCAATTATTTATGAATATAATGCAGGATTAACCCTTTACTTTTCATTTGATATGTGATTAACTGTAAAGACAAAGCCGGATAAAAGCGTTACCGGCGTATAAAACAGGAGTCATCAGAATATGATTAAAGTCGGAATTATCGGATCAACAGGCTATGCGGGGGCGGAACTGGTCCGCCTCCTGATGAATCACAGGGATGCGGAAATCGTCTGGTATGGTTCACGGAGTTATGTTGATCAGCAGTATGCGGATATATATGGAAATTTCTTTGAGCTGGTGGATGAGAAATGCCTTGCTGACGATCTGGACGCACTGGCGGAGAAGGCCGACGTCATCTTTACGGCGACCCCCCAGGGGTTCTGTGCATCGAAAGTCACGGAGGGCCTCCTCGGCAAAGTAAAGGTCATCGACCTGTCTGCCGATTACAGGATCAGGGATGCTGCCAGGTATGAGGAGTGGTACGGCATTCACCATCCGACGCCGGAGTTCCTGGAAGAAGCTGTGTACGGCCTTCCGGAGCTGAAGAGGGATGCCGTCGCTTCCGCGAGGCTCGTGGCAAATCCGGGATGCTTTCCGACCTGCAGCCTCCTCGCGGTAATACCGGCGATGAAGAGCGGCCTTATCGATAAGCAGTCGGTCATCATCGATGCAAAATCCGGGGTGACGGGTGCGGGAAGAGGCGCGAAGGTGCAGAACCTGTATTGTGAAGTGAATGAGACCGTCAAAGCCTACGGTGTCACGACGCACAGGCACACCCCGGAAATAGAAGACTATCTGGGGGAGGCAGCCGGAGAAGCAGTGACGGTCCAGTTTACGCCGCACCTGGTTCCGATGAACAGGGGAATCCTCGTGACGGCATACGCGTCACTGACAGCAGACACGGATGAAGAGACAATCAGGAAATTCTATGAAGAAGCCTATGCGGATGAACCCTTCGTGAGACTGCTTCCCCCGGGCCGGGTTCCGGAAACCAGATGGGTCCGCGGAAGCAATTATGCGGATGTCAATATAAAGGCTGACCGCCGGACAGGCAGGCTCATTATGATGGGCGCAATCGACAATATCGGAAAAGGCGCAGCCGGACAGGCTGTCCAGAATATGAATATCATGTTCGGCCTCGACGAGCGCGAAGGCCTGATGACGGTTCCCCTGTCCGTGTGACAGACCGGAAAGACGGAAGGGACAGCAGGAGATACTATTATGGAAAATATGGAGATGTGGATCCAGAAAGCGGACGTGCTGATCGAGGCACTTCCGTATATACGTGAATTTGCAGGAAAGAAGATCGTCGTCAAGTACGGCGGCTCCGCCATGAAAGATTCAGCCCTGAAGAAGAGCGTGATCACGGATGTGGCGCTTCTCAAGCTGGTCGGCATGAAGCCGATTATCGTTCACGGAGGCGGAAAGGAGATCAGCAAGTGGGTAAAACTCTCGGGGATGACCCCCGAGTTTGTCAACGGCCTGAGAGTGACCGATGAGAAGACCATGGAGATCGCCGAGATGGTGCTCGGAAAAGTCAACAAGGGCCTCGTACAGTACATGGAAGAAAACGGCGTCAGGGCTTGCGGGATCTCCGGAAAAGACGGCGGCACGATGAGGGTGAAAAAGAAGACGCTCGCTTCCGGCCGCGACATCGGCTATGTCGGGGAAGTCACGCATGTGGACACCGGCCTCATCGATACACTGATTGAGAAGGATTTCGTGCCGGTCATCTGTCCGGTCGGGATGGGAGATACGGATTTCAGATCGTATAATGTCAATGCGGACGACGCCGCCTGTGCCGTCGCTGCCGCGGAAAATGCGGAGAAGCTGGTGTTTTTAAGTGATATAGAGGGCGTCTACCGCAATCCTCTGGACCCGACGACCCTGATTTCCGAGATAACGGTCAGCGAGGCGAGGCATTTTATAGAAGAGGGCAATGCAGGGGGCGGCATGCTCCCGAAGCTTCAGAACTGCATTCACGCAATCGAGAGCGGAGTGAACCGGGTCCACATTCTGGACGGCCGCATAATGCACAGCATTCTGCTCGAGATCTTCACGCATAAGGGAATCGGAACAGCCATTATCGGCGACGGCGCCAAGCACTACTACGTATAGAGAGAGAAAAAATGAACCAGAATGAAATAATAAACCAGGCAGAGAACTATGTTCTGCATACTTATAACCGCTTCCCTCTTGTCATTGAGAGCGGGGAAGGCGTGCGGGTCCGGGATGCCGAAGGAAACGAATACCTGGATTTTATGGCGGGAATCGCCGTCTATGCGCTCGGATATCATTTCCCGGGATATGATGAAGCGCTGACAGCGCAGATCGGAAAAATCATCCATACTTCTAATCTGTATTATCACGCCCCTCTCGCGGAAGCGGCGGAAAAAGTGGTCCGGTCCGCCGGGATGAGCAGGGTCTTTTTTACGAACAGCGGGGCGGAGGCGATTGAGGGCGCCCTGAAAGCGGCCAGAAAGTACGCATGGCTGCGGGACGGCCGCAGCGGACACGAGATCATCGCGATGAATGAATCCTTCCACGGAAGATCTGTCGGCGCGCTCTCCGTGACCGGAAATGAACATTATCAGGAGCCGTTCAGACCGCTTATGGGCGGCGTGAAATTTGCCGTATACAACGATATCGGCAGCGTAAAGGAGTGTCTGTCGGATAACACTTGTGCAATCCTTCTCGAGACCGTACAGGGTGAAGGGGGGATCTTCCCGGCAGATCCGGCATTTCTGAAGGAAATCCGCAGGATCTGCGACGAGCGCGATATTCTTCTGATCCTGGACGAGATCCAGTGCGGGATGGGGAGAACGGGTTCAATGTGGGCTTTTGAACAGTACGGGATCAGACCCGATATCCTGACCTGCGCGAAGGCGCTCGGCTGCGGCGTGCCGGTCGGTGCGTTCGTGCTGAATGAAAAGACTGCGGCGGCATCGCTTGTGCCCGGTGATCACGGGACCACGTACGGCGGAAACCCGCTTGCCCTTGCCGCTGTCTCAAAAGTCTTTGACCTCTTTCGGGCAAATGATATCGTCAGCCATGTGAATGCAGCTGCCGCGCACCTTGCTGCGGGCCTCGACGGACTCGCGGAAAAGTACGGATGCATTACCGCCCACAGAGGAATGGGACTGATGAGGGGACTGGCTTTTTCCGATGATATTTACGCAGGAGATGTTGCGAAGGAGGCACTCCGCAGGGGGCTTCTGATTATTACGGCAGGTCACAATGTCCTTCGGTTTGTGCCCCCGCTCATCATCACGGAGAAGGATATCGATGAAGCGGTCTCGATACTGGATGACTGCATAGCAGCTCTTACAGACGGAAAATGAACAGGACAGGAGTAAACGTAATGGTGAATTTAAAAGGACGCAGCTTCCTTACACTGAAGGATTTTACGCCGGAGGAAATCGGCTATCTGATTGACCTGGCGGTTGAGCTGAAGGCGAAAAAGAAAAAAGGAATCTACGGAAATTCCCTGGCTCATAAAAATATCGCACTGATTTTTGAAAAGCCGTCGACGCGGACACGCTGCGCATTTACTGTCGGATGTATCGATGAAGGCGGACATCCCGAGTATCTCGGCATACATGATATCCAGCTCGGCGGGAAGGAGAGCGTGGCGGATACTGCCCGCGTGCTCGGGCGCCTGTTTGACGGCATCGAGTTCCGGGGCTTCCTGCACAGTACGGTTGAGAAACTGGCGGAATGCTCGGGCGTACCGGTCTGGAACGGCCTGACGGATGATTTCCATCCGACGCAGATCCTGGCGGATTTTATGACGATCCGCGAGCATTTCGGAGATCTGAAGGGGCGGAAACTCTGCTTCCTGGGAGACGGAAGGAACAACATGGCGAATTCCTTCCTGGCAGGCTGCGGCAAGATGGGGGTGAACCTGGCGGTGATCGCGCCTGAATCGCTCTGGCCGGATGAGAAGCTTGTCGCACTGGCCCGCTCTTACGCGGAGGAATCCGGAGCTGATATCGTGATCACGGACTCTCTCGATGCAGTGGAGGGAGCGGATGTCATCTATACCGATGTCTGGGCTTCCATGGGTGAGGAAGCGAAGACAGAAGAGCGGATTAAACTGCTCCGCCCGTATCAGGTCAATGCGGAGCTCATGAAAAAGACAGGCCGCGGGGATACGGTTTTCATGCACTGTCTGCCGGCAGTCAAGGGAAATGAAGTGACGGAAGAGGTTTTTGAGTCGGCGCAGTCCCTGGTCTTCGACGAGGCGGAGAACC
>CACZTA010000204.1 GCA_902783935.1 uncultured Lachnospiraceae bacterium
TATGATGCGGAGGAGGAGAAAATCAAACACTTCCGCGTGGACAAGATGATGCGGACGAAAGTGGTCGGGGACGAGGAGCGCCTCGGCGGCGATTACTTTCAGCAGTTCGACCTGGGCGATTATCTCGGGAAGACGTTTTCGATGTTCAGCGGGAAAGATGAAGAGGTGCAGCTCCGCTGCAGGAACGACATGGCAGGCGTTATGGTCGAGCGGTTCGGCCAGGACCGCATGTTCGTGCCCGAGGAAGGCGGTACCGGTTATTTCCATATGACCGCGACGGTGTCGGTGAGCAGCCAGTTCTACGGATGGCTTGCGGGGCTGGACGGAGGCGTCGAGATCCTGGCACCGGAGCGGGTTCGCACGGAGTACCGCGATTATCTGAAAAAGCTTCTGGCTGCATATGAGGAATCGTGAGTGAGGAAAAACAGGCCTCCCGCACCGGCAGGATACGGTGAGGGAGGCCTTTCTGAAAATATGCGGTTCTGTCATACCGCCGCCCCGAGTCCGTGCGGGAGACCTTCCCCTCCGCGCGGCTTCCCGACCCGCCGGATGGCCATCTCCGGCGGGATCCTGCAGAAGGCAGCCAGTTCAGCTGTCTGCCTGCACATATACGGCCCCTCAGTGCGGTCGATCGTCAGATGCCCGCTGTCCCATGCCTGCTTTCCGAATCCGTTCAGCTCGAAGAGTCCGTCTCCGAAGAACAGGCCGCTGCTGTACCGATACGAAGTCTGTTCGCTGATCAGCTGCTGACGCTGTCCGGTCACAGTCTCCTGTATGCGCAGAAGAACCATGACGGGCACGGGTTCTGCGGGACGTCCCCGCAGTTCTTCAACCGGACTGAATCCGCTGGTCTGAAATGTCTGCATAATTAAATCCCCCTTATTATTCCTTGTTTCCTTTTTTGTCGTATCAGGACGAACATGCAGGCAGCCCGCTTCCCCGTGCGGACGCCCGTAAAGTCCTGCTTATGCGGCTTCTTCCGTCTCGTAAAAATAAGAGACGTAGGCATCTTCGCTTTCAAACAGCATGTATTTTCCGCCAATAAATCCCATATAACCGGCTTCAACAGAATATCCCTTCATTATCCCTTACCTCCTTTGAATTTCTCTGCGGCTCTTCTGATAAATCCATTATGCCACATGAGGTGTACAATAAATCAGACAGAAAAAATGTTCTGTACAATAAATCGTACACAAATGAGAATGTACCGTCCCGGAACCGATTGACGGGAAACCATGGCTTCCTATAAAATGAATCTGAAAATAAACGTTGGGTGGAAATCATATATGACAGACTATAAAAACCTGGCGGAACAGGTCAGGAGCTTTCTGGAAGCCGAACCATATTTTGCCGCCGCCCTGAGCAATATTTCGGCCCTGCTTACGGAGTCGCTGCCCGGTCTCAACTGGGCGGGATTTTACCTGATGAGAGGCGGCCGGCTGGTTGTCGGTCCCTTCCAGGGAAAGCCGGCATGCATTCATATAGAAACCGGCAGGGGCGTCTGCGGCTGCGCCGTGCGGGATGATAAGACGCTCGTTGTTCCGGATGTCCATCTGTTTCCGGGACACATCGCATGCGACAGCGCCTCGAATTCGGAGATCGTCATCCCGCTTCATAAGGACGGGATTGTGAGAGGGGTACTGGATATAGACAGTCCCGTGCCGGACAGGTTTTCTGAAGAAGACCGCGCAGGACTTGAAGCGGTCGCCCGGCTCATCGAAGACGGGCTGGAGTGGCCGGACGGGCAGGCGGGATGAAAGAAACAGAAATAAAAGTGTATGAATCCATCTGCCGCCATGACGGGATAAAAGCGAAAGATATCGCGAAAGAGACGGGGCTGGACAGAACCGTCATTAACCGGCTCCTGTACGGGTCTCCGTTTATCCGTGAACTCTGTTACCGCGATGACAGTTATCACTGGCATGGCCTGATCCGGCAGATGCGGCCCCACAGAGGGCTCGCGGATTTCTGCGGATATTACAGCACGGTGGAGGAGTTCCTCGCTCTGTCCGAAGAGGAATGGCTCGCCATGCTGACGGACGGATGCAGGGAGATCGGCAGAAACCTGAATGATACGAGGGGGCTGATTCACTCATTCAGGGACAGCAGGGAAGTGATGGTCTCCCTGTTTCAGGACCTGGAAGACGCGGATTTCCGGGAATGGGAAATCTGTTTTGAACTCAGGATAAAAAAAGCCAGACACGTACGGATCTATGCGGATGTTCTCGTCATCACGGAAAACAGGGTGTTTTCCCTGGAATTCAAAATGAAGGATAAAATTGATCCGGATGAGGAACTGCAGGCCGTGAAGTATACGGGCTATCTGGATGTGATCTTCGGGCGGCCGTATGAAGTGATCCCGTCGCTTGTACTCACGAAAGCAGAAGACCTGTATATCTGGCAGCAGCTTCCGGGAAGCACGGCGGAACTGCCGGTCTGTTCCGGCGATATGCTCTTCAACCTGTTTGCAGAATATCTGGGTTTCTATAAGGATTAAGAAAAGGCAGGGAAAACCGGTGAAGGATAATATGTTTTTTACATCTCTGGATAAAGCAGTGAGGGAAACCTGCGGGAGCAGCCGGAAAATCAAGGAGAAACGGCCGGTCTTCGGCGGCGACATCAACGAGGCGTACTCGGTGACGCTGGACGACGGAACCGTTCTCTTCCTGAAAACAAATGAGCCCGGCTCTGCTTCGTTTTTTGAGGCGGAAGCGGAGGGCCTTGAAGCGATTCGCCGGACCGGGGCGGTCAGTGTGCCGGAGATTCTCGCACTTGGGACAGATAAAGACGTCTCCTTCCTGCTTATGGAGTTTATTTCCGGCGGACAGAAGATAAAGGACTACTGGGAGGTTTTCGCTGCGGAGCTCGCGGCCATGCACAGTGCGGAAACACCCGGGTATTACGGGTTCCGGGAGGATAACTGGATCGGCGCGCGGAAACAGGTCAATACGCCGCATGATTCCTGGATCCCCTTTTTCCGTGACTGCAGGCTTCAGCCGCAGCTGGAGGCGGCGCAGAAGTATTTTTCACCGGAAGACAGAAAGAAAGCAGGAAATCTGCTTTCCCGTCTCGACCGGTTTCTGACGGAACCAGACCGGCCGGCACTCCTGCACGGCGATCTGTGGTCAGGGAATATGATCACCGGAAATGACGGGAAAGGCTGGCTGATTGATCCCGCTGTCTATTACGGGCACCCGGAGGCGGATCTCGCGATGACGGAACTGTTCGGCGGATTTCCCGCCCGGTTTTATGAAGCGTACAGAGAGGCAGGGAAACAGGAACCCGGCTATAAAGACCGGCGGGACCTGTATAATCTGTACCATCTTCTGAATCACCTGAATCTGTTCGGGAGCGGGTATCTCGGAGCCGTGCTGCGTATATTAAACAGATACGCAGGATAAATAATGGTGTTTAC
Source organism: uncultured Lachnospiraceae bacterium (assembly GCA_902783935.1). GTDB lineage: Bacteria > Bacillota > Clostridia > Lachnospirales > Lachnospiraceae > Chordicoccus. The sequence goes on from CACZTA010000204.1 coordinate 3,416, forward strand.
ATTAAAAAGGAATTTAAAAAAGGAGAGGAGAAGATGATGATTTTAGTTACGACTGAAGGAATCGGAGGAAAAGAGCTGGAAATGCTCGGAATGGTCAAAGGAAGCACGATTCAGACGGTCAATGCGATCCGGGATATCGGATCAGGCCTGAAGACACTGGTAGGCGGGGAACTTAAAAAATACAATGAGATGATGAATGATGCCAGGGCGCTGGCGACGAAACGCATGGTGGAAGAAGCGGAAGCAATGGGAGCCGACGCAGTTGTGTGCGTCAGATACAGCTCCGCCTCCATCATGCAGAGCGCGGCAGAAGTTATGGCGTACGGGACGGCTGTGAAATTCAGATAAGCGGAATGCGGGAAAGAAAAATGAAAAGACGAAGCAGAATAACGTTTGTTACAGTATGCTTATTATTTGCGGCTGTGCTTGGCGGCACTGTTTCCGGAACTGCTGCTTCTGCTGCGGATACGTCTTATGAGGACAGCGGGACGGATATCGTCCCGTTCCTCGGCATGACCTATGCAGAGATACAGGAAATGATGCCGGATCTGTTTGAGGCGGCTGACCTGTTCGGTTCCGGCAGAACATTTCTGACTGACGGACTGATTTCGTTTTATTTCGAATATAATTATGGCGACTACCAGGATCAGTTCGAATGTAAGGTCAACCGCATCGTCGTGGGAAATAATGATTACCACAACAAATACCGGATCGGAAAGATGATGTGCCTCGGCGCCACCCGGGCCGATGAACACGAGTTTATGAGAGGGGAAGGATACACGGTTGCATTGTCTATGGGAGACGA
>CACZTA010000205.1 GCA_902783935.1 uncultured Lachnospiraceae bacterium
AGTTCTCCCGGAAAGGACGGTACCAATGGAATGGAATTTTAAAAACGGCATTCCAATTTACAGCCAGATCATCGACGCCATGACCATGCGCATAGCGAGCGGCTCCTACCAGCCCGGAGAGAAGCTCCCGTCTGTCAGGGATCTCGCGATGGACGCGGGCGTCAATCCGAACACCATGCAGCGCGCCCTCGCCGAGCTGGAGCGCAGGGGGCTCGTCTACTCAGAACGCACAAGCGGAAGATATGTAACAAAGGAGGAAACAGTTTTGAATTCCTTACATGATGAGCTGGCAAAAAAATACTTTGATGAATTTGCAGCCAGCCTTCGAAAAATAGGCATGTCAGGCGAAGATATCGCCCGGGCTGTCACCGTGTGGATCGAAGAAATCAGGAAAAACGAGGTGATGACAGATGAGTAAAATAGAGATCAGCGGCCTGACCAGACGGTTCGGAAACATCACCGCCCTCGACGGCGTGACGCTGAATATCGATGAAGGCCGGATCGTCGGACTTCTCGGTCCGAACGGCAGCGGCAAAACCACACTTCTTAAAATCATGAACGGCCTCCTGACCCCGACAGAAGGGAGCATTCGCATAAACGGGTTTGAGCCGGGCATCGAAACGCATAAAATCGTTGCATTCCTGCCTGACAGGAACGCGCTCCCGGACTATATGTCCACGGACAAACTGATCCGCCTCTACCAGGACTTTTTCGAAGACTTTGACCGCACGAGAGCCGAGGCGATGATCGACGACCTCGGAATCGACCGCAGCCAGGAGCTGAAGAAAATGTCCAAAGGCACAAAAGAAAAACTCCAGCTCTGCCTGGTCATGGCCCGGGATGCGGAAGTCTATCTGCTGGACGAGCCGATCGGCGGCGTCGATCCTGCGACAAGAGACTACATTCTGAGAACGATCATATCAAATTATAACGAAAATGCAGTCGTCATCATTTCCACTCACCTGATCGCCGATATTGAGTCGGTCCTCGACGATGTCATTTTCATCAGAGAAGGGAAAATCATCCTGCATGAGCAGGCAGACACGATCAGGGAAGAAAAGGGTGCCAATATCGATCAGCTCTTCAGGGAGGTGTTCAGATGCTAGGAAAATTACTTAAATATGAAATACCCGCGCTGGGCCGGAAGCTTGTTCCGTTATTTATCGCATGGGCTGCCACGGCGGTCATGATCGGCATTCTCGTCGGTCCTGCCCAGGCAAAATCAAGCTTCATGATGATTCTGTCCGTCCTCATCTACATCGTGGTCGGGACCGCGATCTTCGTGATGACGGTGATCATGATCATTCAGCGGTACAAAAACAGCCTGCTCGGCGACGAAGCCTACTTCAACATGGTCCTTCCGGTGAGCGCGTCGGCCCATATTGCCAACAAACTCATCTCCGCCCTGATCTGGATTATCCTGACTGCGGTGACGGCGTTTCTGACCGTCCTGATCATTACTTCGTTTGACCAGGGTTTCCTGGATTTCAACATCGACTGGAAGGCGCTTTTTGAGTCGCTGAACGCGAAAACCGTCGTCGCCGGCCTTGAATGGATTCTCATTTTTCTCGCCAGCTTCACAAAGACGGTCATGCAGATTTACACTGCGATCACAATCGGCCATCAGGCAAAGCAGCATGTGACGCTCATGTCCATCGGCGCCTACATCGGCATCCTGATCGCCGAAGGGCTGGTCAGCAGACTGCTCCTCGCGGTCTTCCCGGCCATGTTCCGGACCTCCGTCAACAGTTTTGAAGATGCCAGGATCATCCTGCTCCCGGCCCTCGCGACAGTGCTTATCTTCTCGGCGGTTTACTTCTTCATCTGCAAATTCCTGATGGAGAAAAAACTCAACCTCTAAAGGTGACAGGTATCTTTTTTCATCAGAAATGCCCTTCCGTGCGGTGCGGACGCACAGGAAGGGCATTTTAAGAGGGGATCTGATACCGGGTTTAAGAAAATGTCAAATTATGTTTTATAAAGAAACTGTTTCATCGTCTCAAACAGCCTGTCCATAAAAAACGGCTTCTCCGTAAACGCATCCATCCCGGACTCCATCGCAAGCTTCCGGTCCCGCTCACAGGCATTTGCGGTAACGGCGACAATCGGGACGGACGCCTTCTTCGCATCAGGAAGCTGCCGGATCCGCCGGGTGGCTTCAAGACCGTCCATATTCGGCATCGCGATATCCATGAGAACCAGATCATAATAACCTGCAGGGGCTTCCGTGATCCTGTCCAGGCAGGCCTGCCCGTCCACCGCATATTCCGTCACGGCCCCGGTCTGCTTCAGGAGTTCCCCGGCGATTTCGCGGTTCAGCTCCATATCCTCCGCGATAAGGATTCTTTTTCCCGAAAAATCAAATCTTTCCGCGATGCTGACCCGGGAACCCGGCGGTTCCTTCAGAGACGCCTCCAGTGTCGCAGCGTTCTCGGAAACAGAGGTTCCCTGCATGGTAGAAACCGCCTGACAGACGACTTCCATGGCGCGGTTAATGGTTTTCAGCAGATATTCACCGGAAATGCGGATGCTCTGCAGATACTTCTGCATCAGTTCCCTGTCGTCAATGTGCATCTCCGCCATATCCACGCATCCGAGAATCATGTGCAGCGGTGTCCGGAAATCAGAGGACATCTCATAAATCTGCTCCAGTCTCGACGGATGTCCTTCATCGATACTTTCATTTAAAAGATCATTCACGCTGACCCCAAGGCAGTCGGCCAGCTTCGGAAACAGGGCTATGTCCGGATATGAAAGGTCCCGCTCCCATTTCGATACGGCTTTATCTGTCACGCCAAGCTTAGCTGCCAGCATGGCCTGCGTCATATTGTTCTGAGTCCTGAGGGAGCGGATATAGGACCCGAGCGTAGAGTGTTTCAAGTGTCATTACCTCCCGTCCCCAAAATATAACACGGAACGGGCAGCCGTACAATCGACGGATGGTTTACAGTCCGGGAGGAACCGGCAGATGGTTTACCGGCTGAGCGGAATCTCATAAGACCACGGCTGGATTTCTTCAAATGCATGCGACACCGCCAGCACATCCTCATCCCGGAACCGGCGTCCGATCACCTGCATCCCCGCCGGAAGCCCCGCTGCCGTGAGGCCGGCCGGTACAGAAGCCGCCGGATTGCCGGTGAAATTTTCAAAATAAGTCTGGCAGAAACCGATCAGCGGCTCGACCGCCTCCCCGTTGAAAACCGTCGGGCCGACTGTGTTGCGGCCGGCTGTATTTTTCACGGGAGGACAAATCGTCACCGGTGAGATGATAATGTCATAGTCCGCAAAAATATCCTCCTGCGCGTCAAGAATCTCCGTGCGCAGGTCATTAAAGCGGCGGTAATCCATGATCGTGGCGGCGGCAGCGCGTTCATTCCAGTAAATGAACTCCTCCGGCAGCTCCTCCCTGTGGTCGCGCACGAGATCAAAACCGTCCCGCTTCCACAGCTCGAGGTCAATCGCCGTGTCAATGCAGATGCTCAGGCACCAGAGCTCCGCATAGTCCATCTGCGTATGCGGAAACCGGAAATGCACCTCCTCCACATGCGCCCCCGCCTCTTCCAGCCGGTATGCCGCCCTGCGCACGATGTCCGCGATTTCCGGGTCCGTCGGGAAGAGATCGAAATCAGGCGTGAAGGCGATCCTCCAGCCCCGGACCGGCTTCTTCATCAGCTCCGTGAAATCCCGTCTGCCGTAATAGAGGCTCATCGGATCGCGCGGATCGTAAACCGCCATATAGTTCAGCATCACGGCGCTGTCTTCCACCGTGCGGGTGATGGCGCCGTTAAAACAGTATGGATGCGTCGCCGTCCAGCCGTCCGGCCTGCAGACGCTCGGGATCGTCCCGATGGACGCCTTGAATCCGTAACAGCCGCACCAGGAAGACGGAATCCGGATCGATCCGCCTCCGTCCGATCCTTCCCCTATGGGAATGAGCCCGTCCGCCACCGCTGCCGCGCTCCCGCCGGAAGACCCCCCGCTGTTGTACGCCGTGTTGAACGGGTTGCAGGTAGGGCCGTAGAGCTTGTTGTCCGTCGTCCCCCGGAAGGCAAATGCCGGTGCATTCGTCTTGCCGACCGCAATCGCGCCGGCTCTCCGCGCAGCCTGCCAGAACATGGAATCCGCCTCGTCCGTGCGGATCAGGGAGCGCACGCCGCCGTGCGAATTCGTCCAGCCTTTCTTCGACGGCAGGAAATCCTTGAGCCCGACCGGCACACCGGAAAGCGGGCCGGGGGTTTCGCCGGCCGCAAGACGCTTCTCAAGGCGCCGGGCTTCCTCCCGCGCCTCGTCAAACTTTGTGTAAACAAAAGCATTCAGGCCCGGATTCCGCCGCTCAATCCTCTCCGCAAAGTAATCAATTACTTCCGTCGGGGAAATGCGGCCGCAGTTTACCTCGCGTCCGAGCTGAATGCCTGATAATAATTCCATCTGCATAGGTTTTCCTCCGGGCGTCATCCGGCTGAACCGCCCCGGCCCGTCAATATTTTTTCTCCTTTATCATCACTCCGTCTGCAGTTTCGTCCGCCGGATCAGGTCCAGATAATTCTGGCCGACTTTATCCGCTTCCCATTCCCGCGAAACTCTGTAGCCGACCGGCGAGAAGACCGCCTCGGCCAGTACTTCGATCAGCATGGACGTAGTGGAGCAGATCAGCACCTGCGTCCAGTTCCAGCCGAAAAAGACATGCGAGACAAGCGCGGAGAAGACAAAATTATCAATCCACTGGGCGATGCAGGAAGAAATCAGGCTTCTTGCCGCAAATCCCTTATAATCTCCGCGGTCGGCGATTTTTCCGATCGAGACGTTCAGCAGGGAATTGGCGATCCCGGACACCAGCATGGCCGCTGCCGATCCGAAGACGACATACCAGGTGCTGCTGAATGTACTGTCGAGGCCCATGTGAATCAGCTCACCCGTCACTGCGTCGGGAGCGCTGTAATAAGCTGCCCAGCGGCCCGGCGCCATGCAGAGCACGCGGAAAATGACCGCGGTCGCGACATTCACAAGCATCGCAATAACGGTGATCGTAGCGGCGGCTTTCGCGCCGAACCGCTTGCATATGCAGTCCATGCACAGGAACGAGATCCATGACAGGGCCAGGCCGCTGTTAATGCAGAAATATGCGGACCGGTAGAGCTCCCTGCCGGCCATCAGGTTCATGCAAACCACAGAAAGAATAAAAATCGTGAGAACCATGGAAGGGATGTTTCTGAGCAGTGACCTGCACTCCTCCCATTCGCTTCGGATTACACTCATCATCGGCTGTTTTCCTTACCTTATTATATGCCAGTCA
>CACZTA010000206.1 GCA_902783935.1 uncultured Lachnospiraceae bacterium
CAGGAGGCGGGACTTGAACCCGCACTATGTTGCCATAACAGGCACCTGAAGCCTGCGCGTCTGCCAATTCCGCCACTCCTGCGAAACCGCCGGCATTATCTGCCAACAAACGATAGTATACTGTTTCGGGAGCTTTTCGTCAATACTTTTTTAGAATTCATCAGAAATTCCCGCCGCGCCTCTTGCGGCAGGCGCGATTCTCGGTCATACTATAAGAAGGCGGGCAGTGAGTCCGTCCTTCCGAAACAATAATCGATCCATTACAGGTACAGCCGGTCTCTGACCGGAGAAAGGAAAGACAGCATGCTGGAAATCCTGGCGGTCATCGTGCTCGGAATCTGCGAGGGAATCACGGAGTGGCTCCCGATCAGTTCGACGGGGCATATGCTGCTTCTTTATGAACTGTTTCATATTAACGAGCAGGATCCTTTCTGGTCCATGTTTCTCGTTGTCATCCAGCTTGGCGCCATCCTGGCCGTTGTTATTATTTATTTCAGGAGACTCTGGCCGTTTCAGATGCCTGACCGCGAACTGCAGGGAGGCGCCAGGGTTCTCAGCTGCTTCAGGAGCGAGAGGGTGATCATGTGGCTGAAGATCCTCGTCTCCTGCGTGCCGGCAGCGGTCGTCGGACTGACGGTTGACGACTGGATCGAGGCGCACCTTTATAATTATGTGACGGTCGCGGCGATGCTGATCCTCTACGGTGTTCTGTTCATTCTTGTGGAGAACAGGAATACGGGGAGGCGGGCGCGCGTCAGGCGGATCGGCGACATTTCCTGGGGGCTTGCCCTTCTGATCGGCATCTTCCAGATGCTCGCGATCATTCCGGGAACGTCCCGCTCCGGCGCAACGATCCTCGGCGGCATCCTTCTCGGCATGTCGAGGAAGTGTGCCGCGGAATATACATTTTTCCTCGCGATCCCCACGATGTTCGGGGCCAGTCTCCTTAAGCTCGTGAAGTTCGGGGCGGCGTTCTCGGGGCATCAGGTCCTTCTTCTGATTATCGGCATGGCGGTTGCATTTGCGGTATCTGTCCTTGCCATCCGCCTGCTCATGAACTATATCCGCAGACATGACTTCAAGGTGTTCGGTGTTTACCGGATCATTCTCGGTGTACTTGTCATGATGGTGTTTGCCATAAAGGCAGCCATCGTCTGAAAAGGAGGGAGATATGGATAAGAAGACTGTTGTACTGGCACTCGGGCACCGGGCTCTCGGCTCAACGCTTCCCGAACAGCACAGGGCGACCAAAGAGGCGGCGAAGGCGGTTGTGGATATCGTCGAAACAGGGGCGGACCTGGTCATCTGCCACAGCAATTCCCAGCAGGTGGGCATGATTCACATGGCCATGAATGAGTTCGCCCGGAATCACGGGGAGTATACGACCTGCCCCATGTCAATCTGCTCAGCCATGAGCCAGGGATATATCGGCTATGACCTTCAGAATGCGATCCGCGCCGAGCTGATTACCCGCGGGATTCACAAGCCGGTCTGCACTGTGCTGACACAGGTGATTGTTGACCCGTATGACGAAGCGTTCTATGAACCGAACAAGGTGATCGGAAGAATCCTCACGCGCGAAGAAGCGGAGGAGGAAGAGAGAAAAGGAAACTTTGTGACGGAGACGGAGGAAGGATGGCGCAGGATCGTCGCGTCCCCGAGCCCGAAGGAGATCATTGAGCTTCCTACCATCAGGACGCTTCTGAAAAATGATCATATCGTGATCTGCTGCGGCGGAGGCGGAATCCCCGTCATGGAACAGGGGGTCGATCTCCGCGGCGCATCGGCTGTTATCGAGAAGGACCTGATCGCCGGGCTTCTTGCGATCGACCTCGGGGCAGATACGCTGATGGTGCTCACATCCGTAGATGCGGTTGCGCTGAATTATAAAAAGGACAATGAAAAAGTGATCGGGCGCATCGATGTGCGCCAGGCGAGAAGATATCTGGAAGAGAACGAGTTTGAGAAGGGGTCCATGCAGCCGAAATTTGAAGCGGCGATTGATTTTGTGGAACTCGGGAATTCCCGGCGCGCGATCATCACATCGATTCCGCGGGCGAAAGCTGCTTATCTCGGGATGGCGGGCACGGAGATCGTGAGCCACCTGTGATCCGGACGGAAAGATAATAGAAAACAGGAAAAAGAAAGAAGAGACCTTTGCAGGTCTCTTCTTCCTTTTTCACTTAATGAGGGGGGAGATAGTAGCGGTTCATCAACTATCTGTGCCTATCATATCGCTGAATTGTGGAAAACCTATGTTTTACCCGGGAAGAAAATCTAAAAAGTATAAAGGATTTATAAACTCCGGCCGCACGGGCGTATTTGACGATATGACCGGAATGAGATAGAATGAAAAGCAGTATGCAAATGAACCGACCGGGGAGGAAGTCATGAAACTTGTCAGTATTCTTGAACGCTGTGATTACAGGGTACTTCAGGGCAGCACGGACATTGATATAGCGGATCTGGTCTATGATTCGAGAAAGGCGGGGCCCGGCTCACTGTTCGTCTGTATTGCGGGGGCAAATTTCGACGGACACGCCTATATTGCGGAAGTGGCCGAAAAAGGCGCTGCCGCCGTTCTGGCGGAAGCAGGCAGGATCCGGGAAGGGACGGCTCTTCCCGAAAACCTTACGGTGATCGTGACAGATGATACCAGAAAGGCGCTGGCCTGCGCATCTGCCGCGTGGTTTGGTTATCCCGCAGACAGGCTGAAGGTGATCGGAATCACCGGGACGAAGGGCAAGACCACGACGACCTATATGATCCGCTCGATTCTTGAGCACGCAGGCTGGAAGACCGGTCTCATCGGAACGATTGAAGCCATCATCGGGGAGACGCACATTCCGTCTGCCAATACGACCCCTGAGTCTTACGTAATCCAGAAGTATCTGAGGGAAATGGCCGATGCCGGCTGCAGGGCTGCCGTCATGGAAGTCTCAAGCCAGGCGCTCATGATGCACCGGACAGACGGTATCGAATTCGAGATCGGTGTTTTCACCAATCTGTCACCCGATCACATCGGGCCGAATGAGCACGGCTCTTTTGAGGAATATCTTGCCTGCAAGCGGCTTCTTTTCAGGCAGTGCAGGACCGGCATTTTCAATGCGGAC
>CACZTA010000207.1 GCA_902783935.1 uncultured Lachnospiraceae bacterium
AGACGGTAATAAAGCCCGGTGTCAAACTGGCCCGGATTTTCCCTGCCGCGCACAGGTTCGGCAGGCCCGTACGCCGAAAGGACCGTACCGGCCGGAAACCGCTGCAGCTTCTGATATGTTATTTTCACATCTGATATGGAAAGACGTTTCGCCCCGACAGAGAGAACTGCATCAGAAAGGATGCACAGGGCATAAGAATCCCGCACCTCGGAACCGGATACGGTGCCGGTAATCAGACAGGAACGCGGCACCTGAAGATAAAGACGCGCTTCCGCATTTCCCGGAGGTTCCGGATATAAAGGAACCCCGAGAGCCTGAAGCACGGACAGTACACCGGTCAGGACCAGGCACAGGAGAAAGAGAGGGCGTCTCCTCACAGGCTTTCTCCTCCGCTGAAAAATGACTGTTTTATGAACTTATAAGACTTCTGTCTGCGCTGTATGTCCTGCTGAGGTCCATGGTATGGCGGAAGACGACATCAGACTCGCCGTCAATCGCAAACTGGACTTCCTTCACTTCGGGACAGTTGTCGCAGATCGAATCAACGATTGAATAGATCGGGATTTTCTCGTCAACCGTGAGCTGGTTCTGGATAAACGTCTGGTTCAGGTTGACATAACAGACTCCGTTTGAACAGGTTACGCCCATGATCTGCAGATTCGCGGGAACCGTCGGATAATTGCCTTTTACAAGGGGGCCGGCGATGATCCGCTCAACGATCGCCCATTCCAGGGGCTTGCTCGCACTGTAATAGATCGAGCGCGATTCGAGCTTCAGGGATTTTCCGTCCCCGGATGCAAAATACAGGTTGATCATCGTATGCTGGATCGCGTTGATGGTTTTTCCGGCGTCCTCCACGAAGGAGTCGGCATTCATGATGGTGAGCCTGAGGCCGTCCCCGTTGACGGCTTCTCTCCCGTCTATGGTAAACCGGATATTTTCGACTTCATCGATCTGTACCATCGTCCGGACAATCCCCGCCCTCGCGAGCACTTCGCGCGTGCTCTCAAGCGACTGATAATTCTTCCCGAAATCCAGCGTCAGAAGACCGCCGGAAAAGCTGTAGCTGTTGATGGTCACATCCGGCGGAAGAAGCGGAATCAGCCTGCTCTTTGCCGGAGCTTCCCGGAGCTTCTTGAAAAATGTCTGGAGCGTTGAGTGCAGATCTCCTTCGGTTATGCTGACCGTCACGGGGGTAAGGCCGTTGCCGTTCTCGTTCAGGTAATAGACGGTCGCCTCCATCTCTTTCTTTTCCGCAGGCTTTTTCTCAGAGGAAGCCCGGACAGGGACGCACATGCCGGCAGCTCCCACTGCTGCTGCAGTGAGAACCGCAGCGGCTGTCTGCAGCATTCTCCTGAAAACTGATTGTACAGGCCGGATCTTCCTCATGCTCATTACTCCTGTTTAACCAGGGGGATCCGGACCATGAAATTCGTCCCTTCTCCCTCTTTGCTCGTCACCTTGATAACGCCCCTGTGAAGCGTGATTGCGCTCTTCGTAATCGCGAGCCCGAGACCGGTTCCTTCGATCTCCGTCGAATGGGATTTATCCACGCGGTAGAAGCGCTCGAAGATATAATCGATCTGGTCTTCCGGAATCCCGTATCCGCTGTCAGAGACCGAAACATAGAAATACTTGTGGTCGGATTTCAGGACGACTTTTACCCAGCCGCCGTCCCGGTTATACTTAATTGCATTTTCGATGAGGTTCGAAAATGCCAGGGACAGCTTCATGGAGTCGACATCGGCGGTCACCGGTTCATACGGGACCAGACGGATCTGGATTTCCCGCTTATCCGCGATCGGCTTCAGGCGCTTGATGACGGATTCGAGAAGACTGCCGATTTCCAGTTTTTCATAATTCATATTGCCGGCTTTTTTATCAAGCCGCACCATCGCGAGGAGGCTGGTAATGATATTATTTTCCCTGTCGATCTCCTGCGTGATGTCCGCCATGAATTCCTGATAGAGCTCGTTCGGCACATTGTCCATGCCGTTCAGGGAATCCGCGAGGACTTTCATGGACGTGAGCGGCGTTTTCAGCTCGTGGGAGACATTGGAGACAAATTCCTGTCTGGAATTATCCAGCGCCCTCACGCGGGCCAGCATATTGTTGAATGCATCGATGATCTGTTCTGTCTCGGAATAATCAGCGACTGAGATCGCTTCATCCTCGATCCCGTCCGTCACGTCCTCGATCGCTCTCGTGACATCCCGGAAAGGCTTGACCAGGATATGGGCCAGGATCAGTCCGAAGATCAGGACCAGCACACTCGTCACGACAACCGCTATGATCGCCTGGTTCTCGATAAACCGCACATTCTGGACTATTTCATTGGTGGAAATGGATGCGACCAGCACGCCCCTTGTCACGGGCACTGACAGTGTATTGTCGATGATCGGGGATGTGATCTCGATATAGGCGTTTTTATTGTCATAATAAGTCGAGCCCTTCCCCTGCTGGAAGCAGGCGATCACTTCCGAAGACACGGACGTCTTGCCGGTGTCGAGATCAAAGGAATCCTTGATCACGCAGTAAGTGGAGTCCACGATCAGCAGCCTGCCGTTATAGATGTTGGAAATCAGGGAGAGCTCCCCGTCGAGGAGCCTGGACTCAGGGTTCTCCAGAAAGCCTTCCGTCAGGATCAGGTTGCTGAGCACATCGCACTGGGTCTTGACGTTGCTTATGCGGAACTGGACAGCACGGTCCTGATAACTCCGCGCAATGAAAGCCGCAACCGCAATCACGGGAATGATGCCGATCAGGACAAGCATGACCATAAACCGGAAACCGAGGCTCCGGAAATAATTGTTTTTTCTCTTATGCTCTTCCGTGGGAATCGTTCTCACCTCCGCGTACGGACCGGTCATCGTCAGAAGGCCGAAAAGAGAGGAGGGAGGCCTTCTTAAAAGCCCCCCGTATTCAGTCTTTATTCAGGAACGCAGAAACGTTCCTGCCGCGGCGCGCACGGCGGAATCCTGCCGTCCGCATTTATGAAACCGCCTGAAAATAATAGCCGACGCCCCATTTGGTGTGGACATACTTCGGATCGCTCGGATTCGTCTCGATCTTTTCGCGGAG
>CACZTA010000208.1 GCA_902783935.1 uncultured Lachnospiraceae bacterium
CATCCGCTCTGCTGGCATCTCTGCAATACGCTGAACCAGGTCAGGGGCATTGACGAAGTCTATGTCTACTGCTCGGACCCGGCTGTCAGGGAGTATATCCCGGAGGAGACGAAATTCCTGCAGCGCCCCGAGTGGCTCGACGGGGACCTGGTGAAAGGCTTCGATATTTACCGGGAATTTATCAACACCGTTGACGCGGACGTGTATATCCTGGCGCACACGACGTCGCCGTTTATAAAAGTTTCGTCTGTCCAGACGGCGCTCGATCACATCCTCTCAGGAGAGAATGACTCGGCTTTTTCAGCGGAGAAGATCCAGACCTTTGCGTGGTACAAGGGCGAACCGGTGAATTATGACCTGAACGATGTCCCGCGCACGCAGGACCTTGAACCGATATGGGTCGAGACCAGCGCGTTCTTCATGTTCAGGAAAGAGATTTTTACCGTTCACAACCGCCGCATCGGCTTCCGGCCCTACATCCAGGAAGTCTCCGGAATCGAAGCGGTTGATATAGATGAAAAGAAAGACTACGATATGGCGTGTTTGCTGGCTGAAGCGGAAGGGATAGGAAAATGAGCAGATTACTGGTAATAGCGGGACCTTGTGTGATTGAGTCTGAAGAGAATGTGATGCTGATCGCCGAAACGGTTAAGGGGATCGCGGAGCGGCTTGATCTTGATTATTATTTCAAGGCTTCTTTTGACAAGGCGAACCGGACGAGCATCAGCTCGTACCGGGGACCCGGGATCGACGAGGGGCTCCGGATACTCGGAAAAGTGAAAGAACGCCTCGGGCTGAGAATCTGCACGGATATCCACGAACCCTGGCAGGCGGAGAAGGCGGCGGAGGTGGCAGACATTCTCCAGATCCCGGCATTTCTGTGCCGCCAGACCGATCTCCTGACCGCGGCCGCGAAGACCGGAAAACTGATCAATGTGAAGAAGGCCCAGTTTCTTGCTCCCTGGGACATGAGGAATGTTGTCGGAAAGCTGGAGGAATCCGGAAACCGGAACATCATGCTCTGTGAGCGGGGGACTTCTTTCGGCTATAACACGCTCGTCGTGGACATGACCGGCATCCCGGAAATGAAAAAGTTCGGCTATCCGGTCGTCTTCGATGCGACGCACAGCGTGCAGAAGCCGGGCGGCAAGGGGAACGCCACGGGCGGCAACCGCGCCTATGTCGAGCCGCTTGCGAAAGCAGCGGTCGCGGCGGGAGCGGACGCCCTGTTTTTCGAGGTTCATCCGGATCCTGACCATGCGCTGTCAGACGGACCGAATATGGTGAAGCTGGATGAATTTGAAGGGCTGCTGAAACGTGTGATGAAAGTATATGATGCTGTACACTGAAGGGAAGTGACCATGGACCGACTGGCGGAAGGAAAACGGGTTTTTGATCTGGAGATCGCAGCGCTCGAGAAGACGAGGGATGCCCTGGATGAGACGTACCTGCAGATTCTTGACCTGATTATGAACTGCAAGGGCAAGGTCATCCTCACGGGGATGGGGAAGCCCGGGCATATCGCGGCGAAGCTGGCGGCGACATTTGCAAGTCTCGGAACTCCGGCATTCAGGCTTCATCCCGCTGAAGCCATGCACGGGGACCTCGGAATGATTTCCGCTGACGATGTCGTGATCGCAATCAGTTTCAGCGGAGAGAGTGATGAGATCGTGAGGATTATCCCGAATATCAAAATGATCGGGGCGAAGCTGATCGGCATCACGGGCAATCCGGACTCCACGCTGGCAAAGACCTCCGATGTCGTACAGGTGCTCCCGAAGTTCGAGGAAGCCTGCCATCTCGGCCTGGCCCCGACGTCGAGCACGACGGCCGTTCTCTGCTACGGGGACGCGCTCGCGGTGACGGCGAGCAGGGTCTACGGCTTCGATAATCAGAATTATGCGCTGTTCCACCCCGCGGGCAGCCTCGGGAAAAAGCTGATCCTGAAGGTTGAGGACCTGATGGCGGCCGGGGAAAATAACGCGAAGGTGCATATCAATGTCCCCCTGAAGGACGCCATCATCGAACTGAGCAGAAAGGGGCTCGGCGCGGTGTCGGTTGTCGGTGATGACGACCTGCTGCTCGGCATTATCACTGACGGGGACCTGCGGCGCCAGCTTGAAAAAGGCGCGGATGTGTACAGCCTCCGGGTAGAGGATGTCATGTCGCTCCATCCTGTAACAGTGAGCCGGGATACGATGGCCGTCGAGGCGCTGAGAGAATTAAAGCAGAGAAATATTTCCTGCCTGATCGTGGCGGAGGACCGGAAAGCCGTGGGGCTCATCAGGCTGCAGGATATCATCGGTGTCGGAATCGTCGGGTGAGGAAGGAAGGACAATGATCAGAATACTGGCAATGGACGTCGACGGGACGCTCACAGACGGGAAAATCTATATGGGCCCGGACGGCGAGGCGATGAAAGCCTTTAATATAAAGGACGGTCTCGGCATCCACGACCTGCTGATTCCCGCCGGCATTATTCCGGTGATTATTACGGGCAGAAAGAGCCGCATCGTGGAGAACAGGAGCCGGGAGCTCGGCATCACCGAAGTCCACCAGGGTGTCAGCGACAAGGTGCAGAAGCTGAAGGAGCTGGCAGGGGACTTAAGTGAAGCGGCATATATCGGGGATGACCTGAATGACCTGAAGTGCATGCAGGCGGTGAAAGCGGAGGGCGGCCTCACAGGGTGCCCGGCGGACGCGGCTGCGGAAGTGCGCGGGCTGTGCGACTTCGTGTCTGAATTCAGGGGCGGCGAGGGTGCAGTCAGGGATTTTATCGAATGGCTCCTCATAAAGAATCAGAACGTGTAAAGGCGGGGGATTTGTGATGGCGGTTTATACGAAGATAAAGCAGTACCGGACGAAGGGCCATATGGGCATGCAGGACGTCACGGAGGATTTCAGGGAAGCGGTGCGCGAGGCATGCAGAAAAAAGAAGATCTCTGACGGAATCGTAACCGGCTTTACCACCGGGGGCGTGGCTGCGCTGACGACGCTTGAGTTCGAGCCGGGGATGGTCACGCGGGACCTGAAGTACGCGCTGGACCAGATTTCCCCGTATCTCGATAAAGACGGAAGAGTGGTGTATTATAAGCATCACGAGACATGGGGAGACGATAACGGGTCGAGCCACATCAAGTCCGCGATCCTTTCGCCGTTTATCACCATTCCTTTTGTCGGCGGGGAAATTACAATCGGCCCCTGGCAGAACCTGACGCTCGTGGAATGTGATACGCGGGACCGGAACCGGGAAATTGTCTTCCAGGTGATGGG
>CACZTA010000209.1 GCA_902783935.1 uncultured Lachnospiraceae bacterium
CTTACAATGCAGAACCCGTCGACATTTGAATTGTAGAGAAGGTCCATCGCGTCAATAATCAGGGCGCTGTCTGTCGCGTTCTTCCCCGAAGTATTAGAGAACTGCTGGATCGGGATGATCGATTTCTCCAGAAGGCGGTTGCTCCAGCGGGCATTTGCCTGGGAAGTGAAATCACCGTAAATCCTGCGGTATGTGACCGTGCCGTATTGGGACAGCTCATCGAAGATCCCGTTCAGGTATTTCGCGGACACGTTGTCCGAGTCGATGAGCAGTGCCAGTTTTCTTTCGTTTTCCATGCTTCATCCTTATACATGTTATGGATTGTGAAGGTTATAAACTGATTCCCTGCGCGAGGAGCAGGGCACGCGCAGTCTCCGGCGAATCCGCGCCGGTGCGGTTTTTGACAGGGGCAAACTCCCTGTCCCTGTCGATTTCGAAAGCCAGACATCCGTTGAGCTCATGGAGAAGGTCAAAAATAAAATATTCAAATTTCCAGCCGTTTGGTTCATCCGGTGTAACCTGCCGTCCTTCCGCGTCGATACACGGGATTTTTTTGTGGGCAAAATGAACCGGCATCTGCTCGTGCATGACGGCAGCGGCATCTTCGATCCGGAACAGATAATTCAGGATTACGCCGTAATAGTAAAGATAATTTCCGTTCTCATCCTTTGCGTTCCGCATCTCATCCGAGAGCTCATAGTATTCGACGACAGCCGTCCTGCCGTTTTCGAGGCACATGACGCCGACCTTTTCCTCAGGTGATGTCTTTCGCACGACCTTGGAACCGCTTGCACAGCCGCTTGTGATCGTGGCGCCGAGGAAGACGGGATCGCAGATCTGCTGCAGGACATTGTCGACGGAAAAGACATTCAGCCATTCGACGCCTTCGCGCCGGGCGATATCAAGCATTCCCGAAGCTTCCATGGAGAGGAGCCAGCCGCCATTACCGTTCGGCGCACTGACGGGACGGGAAGCGGTTTCCATGAGGATTTTCCCGTTCTCATCGACAGCGGGAGCCATCGCCTGTGTGAAGAAATGCACGAACGAAGGATCATAGCCGAAAAACCCGTGCGCTTCAAAAAAGGCGCGTGTCTCTGCATCATTTGTCTCACTCGTCATGATGAACAATGTCAGCGGCCTGCCGGCTCTGGCAGCTGTCGCTGAGAGATTTTCAATCAGGCGCTGAAAAATGAATACCGGCCGGCTTATGCCGATATCAAAAGTCCCTTTCGGACCTTCGTGCCCGAGGCGCGACCCGGATCCGCCCGCGAGGAGGACGGCTGCGGCTTTTCCTTCACTGAGCGCACGAAGACCGGCCGCTTCATAAGCAGCCCGCTTTTCTTCAATCTCACGAATCCGGAGGACCGGAATGGGGGTTATTTCCCCTCTGGGAACTTCCGCCATTCTGGAGGCAAATGCCGCGAGATAGGAGAAGTCCGTCTCCCCGAGCTTCTTCAGGAGGGTTAATTGTTTATCGGCAGAAAGATCATCATAAAAGCGAAGAAGGTGCTCCTGCCCGAGCGCCTTCAGTCTGCTTAGCATTTCCGTATAATTCATCATTCCTGTTCTTCAAACTCAATGTCGGAATCCGACATGGACTTGATAATCGCGAGAGACTTCAGATTTACGCCCTTTGCCCGGAGGTCTTTCCCACCTTCCTGGAAGCCCTTTTCAATTACGATGCCGACCCCTTCAAGTGTGGCGCCTGCTTCTTCGATAATATTCAGGAGGCCGTTGACGGCGCATCCGTTTGCGAGGAAGTCGTCGATGATCAGCACGTGGTCATCCGCATTCAGGAACTTCTTTGAGAGGATCACATCGAAGGTGCGGTTGTGCGTGTAGCTCTTCACCTGGGTAATATAGAGGCTGCCGTCCAGATTCAGGCTCTTTGCTTTCTTTGCGAAAACGACCGGAACATGAAAATACTGTGCTGTGATACATGCGATGCCAATTCCCGATGCTTCGACGGTCAGAATCTTTGTGACGGGGCGGTCACCAAACAGGCGGTAAAACTCTTTTCCGATTTCATTGATGAAGTTTATGTCCATCTGGTGATTCAGGAAGCTGTCAACTTTCAGAATATTGCCCGGCCTGACCTGTCCGTCCCGGCGGATCTTTTCCTCTAGAGCCTTCATCCGTACCTCCTTGAGTATACACGTGAGAATGCCTTTGGCTGTGTGACTTTCCTGTTAATCATACAATGAATAATCAGGATTGACAACGGAAAGTCATGAAAATAGTATTTGTGTATGAAGGGAAATCATCATGACAAACGGGGATATGAATCCGAAGAACAATAATAAACAGGAACCTGCGCGGGATGCGTCAAAGCCTTTCGTGCAGATTTCCGTGCGCCGGCTTGTGGAATTTCTTCTCCGCTCCGGCGATATTGACCGGTCTTCCATAAGAATCGCCGACAAGGAAGCGGCCCTCGCCGGAGGGAGGCTCCACAGGAAGCTGCAGAGGGAAGCCGGAACAGCGGGTGATTACGAATCCGAAGTGACCATGAGGGAGACCTTCAGTTTCCCTGACCTGGATCTGCTGATCGAGGGACGCGCGGACGGCGTAATCGACGGTAACAATCCGGAAAAGATTCCCTTCATCGATGAAATCAAGGGCATGTATCTCGATGTAAGCCTCCTGACCGAACCGTTTCCGCTGCATCTCGCACAGGCGAAATGCTACGCAGCCGTCTGGGCCCGCGAAAAAAGCGCCGGCAGGATCGGCGTGCAGATGACGTACGGCAGTCTCGAGACAGAAGAAATCAGGCGCTTCCGCTTTGAATACGATGCAGGGGAACTCAGGAGCTGGTTTGTGTCGCTGGCCGGAGACTATCACCGGTGGGCTTCCTGGCAGGTTGCCCACGCACAGGCGAGAGATGCATCTGTCAGGGATCTCGCATTTCCGTTCCCTTACCGGGCAGGACAGAAAAAAGCGGCAGCCATGGTCTATCACACGATCAGGGAAGAGGACAGCCTGTTCCTTATGGCGCCCACCGGGGTGGGAAAAACCATGAGCTGTGTATTCCCGGCAGTGAAGGCGGTCGGAGAAGGAAACGGTGAACGCATTTTTTATCTCACCGCCAAAAACGAGACGCTGAAAGCCGGAAAAGAAGCCTTTTCGATCCTGAGGGACAGGGGCCTCATCTTCAGGACTGTCCTGATCACATCAAAAGAAAAAATCTGTCCGATGCATGAAGTCTCCTGCAGTCCGGAGACCTGTCCGTACGCTGCCGGCCATTTTGACCGCATTAATGAAGCGGTCTTTGACCTTCTGAACAGTAAAGATTTTTACGACAGGGAAAC
>CACZTA010000210.1 GCA_902783935.1 uncultured Lachnospiraceae bacterium
AGATTGTAGCCGCCGCAGGGACCGTCGGCATCCAGAATCTCACCGGCCAGAAAGAGCCCGGGAGCTTTCAGCGACTCCAGCGTCACCGGCCTGACTTCGGTGAGAGGCACGCCGCCCGCACAGACCTGGGCGCTGTCAAAAGACCTCGTCCCGCACACGCGGATCCGCACGCATTTCAGGAGATGCGCCAGTTCCGCTGCCGGCACATCCGTCCGGCGCCCGTATCCTGCCCGTTCGGCGAGAAATGCCGCCGCGCGCCCGTTCGTATAGCCCTCAAGAAGCGCCTGCGCGCTGATTCGACCCCCGAAGTGCCGGACCGTCCTCCCGAGCGCTTCCGCTACATCCGCCTCCGCGAGATCCGGTACCAGGTCCGCCTCGATCACCGCTTCTCCGCGTTCCGTCGGAAAGCTCCTGCTCAGCTGGAAAACCACAATTCCGGAGAGCCCGTAGGACGTCCACTGGATCTCCCCCGTATCCTCTGCAAGAATTACTCTTCCACCGGCACCCCCACACAGCTTCACGCGCGCTGCCGTCCGCGCCCCGTCGGCTTTCTTAAGGAAAGGCAGCTCCTCCTTTGCGGCGAGCAGCCCGGTCAGCGCCGGCCTCACGGGCTTTATGGTATGCCCCGCCTGCTGCGCGAGACTGAATCCGCTCCCGTCGCTCCCGGTTTCCGGGTGCGCCTTCGCCCCGGCACAAAGGATGATCCGGCTCCCCTGATAATCCCAGCTGCCGGTGCGCGCCTTCCAGACGCGGTTCTTCCGGTCATAAAAAATGCTGTCCACCTTTGCGTCGAGCTTCAGCTTCACCCCGAGCCTCGTCATTTCCGCGAGGAGGACGGACAGGACGCTCTGTGCCTGGCCGGATCTCGGATACACATAGCCTCCGCGGTCCGTAGAGTGGAGGCCGGCTTTTTCGAAGAAGGCGAGCGTCTCTTCCGCGCCGAACTGGCGGATGACGGAAGCGATGACCTCCTGTGCGTCCCCGCCCGAATCCGAGTGGTAGGCCGATATAAGCCCGGTGTCCAGATTCGTCAGGTTGCAGCGCCCGTTCCCGGTCAGAAGGAGCTTTCTCCCCGGCTTCTTCATGCTCTCCAGCACAGTCACGGCTGCTCCTTCTTCCGCCGCAGCGGCCGCCGCCATCAGGCCGGCGGCACCGGCCCCGATCACCAGTACTGTCTTCTTTTCCTCTGTTCTCATTCGGTCTGCTCCTCGTGCTGCCGCCTGTACATCGAGTAATAATATCCTTTCATATTCATGAGCTCCCTGTGCGTGCCGCGCTCGACGATCCTGCCGTCCCGCACCGCGAGGATCAGGTCCGCGCCGGTAATCGTCGACAGCCGGTGCGCCACCACAAAGGACGTCCGCCCCTCCGTCACCACGGCAACCGCTTTCTGCACGGCTTTCTCCGTCAGTGTATCCACGGAAGCTGTCGCCTCATCGAGAATCAGGAGCTTCGGATCCGCGAGCAGTGCGCGGGCAAACGAGAGCAGCTGCTTTTCTCCCGATGAGAGCTGGCTTCCGCCTTCGCCCACCTCTGCGTCCAGGCCTCCGAGCCGCTCCGCGATCCCGTCCGCCGCCACCATCCGCAGCGCCCGGTTAATCTCCTCATCCGTCGCGTCGGGCTTGCCGTAGCGGAGGTTCTCCCTCACGGATCCCGAAAACAGGTAAGGGGACTGCAGGACATAGCCGATGTTGTTGTGCAGCCAGAGCTGGGAGCGCTCCCGCGCATCCCGTCCGTCAATCAGGAGCTGGCCCTCCGTCGGCTCGAAAAACCGGCAGACGAGATTGACAAGCGTCGATTTTCCCGCGCCCGTTTCGCCCGCCAGCGCGATATTCATGCCGTGCGGAACAGTCAGGTTAAAGTGCTCAAGCACATTTTCCCCGCCGTCCGGATACCGGAAAGTCACGTCCCGGAACTCAATGTCCCCCCTGAAAGGCTCCCAGTTCTCATACTTCGGATTGAAGGAATCCCCGTATTTCTCCGTGACCTCTTCGGGGTCCGATACATCTGCCGGCTCGGCGAGCAGCGCAAGGAAACGCTCGATATTCACCCGGATCGCAATGAATCCCGAAATATTCTGGATGACGGCCTGCAGGGGCTCCACCATTCCCACGGCATAGGACATGAACACGGAGAGCGTCCCGATCTTCATAAGTCCTTCTCTCGTAAATGCGCCCCCCTGCCAGAGCACAACCGCAAGCATCAGCGCCGACATAAGCGTGACCGTCGAAAGAAGCGCCCCGGACACGCGCACCGCCCGCACCGACGCGCGGCGGAATGCCTCCGCATCCTCCCCGAATCCATTCAGCATCCGGTCTTCGATCCCAAGGATCTTAATCGTCCTGGCACCCGTGACGCCTTCATTGAAGTCCCCGGTAATCACCCCGTTCAGTTCCCGGATCCTGTGGTTCAGGGCCGCAAGCTTTTTCTGGAACAGGGCGATCAGGCCGCCTGCAGCTGCCAGCAGGAGGAGGACCCATGCCGCCAGGCGCAGGTCCGTCAGCATCATGATCACAACGGCAAAAACAATGTAGGCGCCGTTCCACACGCAGTCGATCATCCTCCAGGAGACCGCCTCGCCGATTTTTCCCGTATCGCTGATGACCCTCGAATGAATGTAGCCGACGCTGTTCCGGTTAAAATAGGACAATGAGAGCGTCTGCAGATGCCGGAACGCCGCATTCCGCAGGTCCCTGTCCATATCCATTTCCACGATGCCCGCATCGACGGTGCTGCGCAGGTTGATCAGGCACTGAAACACCAGCACGGCGATGTAGAGCGCGATAAAAACGGGCAGCCCGCGGAGCGTGGCCTCCGCCGCAAAATGGTCCAGCGCATACCGGTTGAACAGCGGGTAGACCGCATCGATCAGGCTGCTGATCCCTCCGAGCAGCAGCATGAAAATGATCTTCCGCCTGTACGGCATGAGATACGGCGCCAGCTTCGGGATCCCGAACAGGGGGAGATGGTCAGACTTTTTCCTCATGACCGCCCTCCTTTCCGGCCGGGTCCGGCCGCTGTCCCGCTTTCCCCTTCAGGGAGGAACCGGCTGTAGGGCCCGCCTCCTCCGCGCCTTCATCCCCGCCCCCGGACTGCAGGTCGCAGATCCGGCGGTAAATGCCTCCCTTCCGGTAAAGCTCCTCATGCGTGCCCTCTTCCGCCACGCGTCCGCGGTCGAGGACGAAAATCCGGTCCGCATGCATCAGGGTCATGACCCTGTGTGCAATAATGATCACCGTCGCTTCCCCGGACGCGGCCCGCAGTGCGCGCCGGATCCGGTCATCCGTCTCCGCATCCACAGCTGAGAGGGAGTCGTCAAAAATCATGACCGGCGTCTTCCGGACAAGCATCTGCGCGATCGCCGTCCGCTGCTTCTGGCCGCCGGAGAGCGTCACGCCCCGTTCGCCGACTTTTGTGGCGAAGCCTTCGGGGAAGCGCCTGACGGTATTCAGGAGGTCCGCTTTCATCGTCACATCCTGCAGCTCGTCCTCATCCACGTCCTCCGGCGAGGCAATCCCGATATTATCCGCAATCGTCCCCGAAAACAGGTACGGCTCCTGCAGGACCATCCCGATCTGTGAGCGAAGATACGGTGTGCTCACATCCGCGAGGTCCGTATCGCCGATCAGGATCTGTCCCTGCCCCGGCGCCAGCGGATAGAGCTTTTCGAGCAGGTACATCAGCGTTGATTTTCCGGAACCCGTGCCGCCGAGAATGCCCACTGTCGCATGCGCAGGAATCGTCAGCGATACATCCATCAGCGCCTCCCCCGAAGCATCTTCGTAGCTGAAGCTCACATGCCGGAAGGTAATGTCCCGGTCCATCGGAGGTTCCAGAGCATTCTCCGGGTCCCGCTCTGTCCCCTCCGCCATGATATAGCGCAGGCGTTCGAGGGAAATCCCCGCCTTGCTCATCTCCGAGATCACGCGTCCGAGCCTTCTCACCGGCCATGTCAGCATGGAATTATAGGAGACGAACGCGATAAACTCCCCGGGTGTGATCTCCCTGCGGACACAGAAAACGGATCCCGTCACCATCACCAGCAGGTACTGGAGACCCGTCAGCAGGTCGCCCGTCATCCAGTTCAGGCTCAGGATCTTAATCAGGCGGATCCATAAGCCCGTGTAGTATTCATTCTGTTTTTCAAACCGCTCCCGCTCATACCGCTCGCGCCCGAATGCCCTGACGACGCGGACCCCCGTCAGGTTTTCCTGCGCAATGGCGGACAGCGTGCTCTCTTCCTCATCCGCTTTGAGAAAGGCGCTTCCCGTCTTTGAGTAAAAAAAGACCGAATAACCAACCAGGACCGGGATGAAGACCGAGGCCGCAGCCGTCATCTTCAGGCTGATCTGTGCCATAAACCAGACCGCGAGGACTATAAGGACCGCCACTCTCACGAGGCTCGTCAGCTGTTCCGACACAAACTCCCGGATCGTCTCCACATCCGACGTACAGCGCTGGAGAATGTCGCCGGTGCTGTTGCTTCCGTGCCAGGCATACGGCAGGTGCACTATGTGATCGTAGAGGCTCACCCGCATCCGCTTCACCATCCGCTCGGCGCCCGCTTCATTGAAATAGCGGAACAGATACCGGCAGACTGCGCCGGCGGCCGCCGTTGCGGCCACAAGCAGGGCGATCAGATACGGCTGTCTCCGGAAAATGCCGGCGCCTCCCGCCCGCTCCAGCAGCCCGAGGAAATACGGGGACAGCCGGGGTTCCAGATCTCCGATCACACTGTCCACTGTAAACGTCATGATCCGCGGCAGCAGCATATCCGCAAACGACACGGCAGAAGCGGCAATCATGGCGGACACAAAAAGACAGACGCTGCCCTGCAGGAAAAACTGCAGCAGCGACAGGCGGTTCTCAAATGATTTCTCTGTCTTTTCCCGATTCCTCATATTGACCAGTATACCGCATCGAATACGGCTTCGCACTTATTTCCTTTTTACCTGCCATCTGCTATACTGAGAAGACTGCAGACCGCGCGCATGGCTGGGAACTGCCACATGCACAGAGAATGAAGGAGCACTATTATGAAATATGATGTCATTATTATCGGAGCCGGCCCCGGCGGCATTTACTCCGCCTATGAACTGGTGAAGGGGAATCCATCCCTCAAAATCGCCGTTTTCGAGACCGGGCATACACTGGAAGAAAGAAAATGTCCCATCGACGGAGACAAGATCAAAACCTGTATCAAATGCAAAACGTGTGCCATCATGAACGGGTTCGGAGGTGCGGGTGCATTTTCCGACGGCAAATACAACATTACGAACGACTTCGGCGGGACTCTCTACGAATACATCGGCCGGGATCAAGCCGTCTCGCTCATGAAATACGTGGACGAAATCAACTGCAGTTTCGGCGGGGCCGGTACGAAGATGTACTCAACGGCCGGTACTGCTTTCACGAAAAAATGCATCCAGAACAAGCTGATTCTGCTCAATGCGTCCGTCCGCCATCTGGGGACCGATATCAATTATGTAGTTCTCAGGAACCTGTATGAGCGCCTCAGTGCACAGGTTGATTTCTTCTTCGATACGCCTGTCTCGTCCATCTCCGTGACAGATGGCGGATATACCGTTACAACCGCGAAGGGGTCCTTTGAGAGCCGTTACTGCATCGTGTCCGTCGGCCGGAGCGGCAGCAAATGGATGCAGACCGTGTGCCGCGACCTGAAAATCGCCACAAAATCCAACCGGGTGGATATCGGCGTGCGCGTCGAGCTCCCGTCCGTCATCTTTGACGACATCACGGACGAACTCTACGAGAGCAAGATCGTGTACAGGACCGAAAAATTCGAGGACCGCGTCCGCACCTTCTGCATGAACCCCCACGGCATCGTCGTCAATGAAAACACAAACGGCATCATCACCGTCAACGGCCACAGTTTTGAGGACGACAGCAGGAAGACGGAGAATACAAACTTCGCCCTGCTCGTGGCGAAGCATTTCTCCGAGCCGTTCAAAGACAGCAATGAATACGGCGAGAGCATCGCCCGCCTGAGCAACATGCTGGGCGGCGGCGTCATCGTCCAGCGCTTCGGCGACCTGGCGCGCGGGCGGAGAAGCACCGTGAGCCGCATCAGCGAGGGAACCGTCAAGCCCACGCTTATGGCAACCCCCGGAGACCTGAGCCTCGTCCTGCCGAAGAGGATCCTGGACGGCATCATCGAGATGATCTATGCCCTCGACCGGATTGCTCCCGGCACGGCCAACGACGACACGCTGCTCTACGGCGTCGAGGTGAAATTCTACAACATGGAAGTGGCGCTCTCGGAG
>CACZTA010000211.1 GCA_902783935.1 uncultured Lachnospiraceae bacterium
AGACCGTTGGCAGCAGCATTCTCCCTGGCTGCTTCTGCTGCTTCTTCAACAATTTCAATTCCGACAACTGTTCCCGCTTCCGATGCAAGCATCTGCGAAATAGTCCCTGTCCCGCAGTACAGGTCAAAGACAACCGGTTTTTCAGGAATGTCTGTTGAAGACCTGCGCACATATGCCCTGGCTGTCTCATAAAGGATTTCTGCTCCCCGGGTATTCGTCTGAAAAAAAGAAAACAGAGATATCCGGAATGTCAGCCCGAGAATATGTTCGAAAAAATAATCTCTTCCGTACAGACAGTGGAGTTTATCGGGAATCAGCGCATCGGCATACCGGTCATCATCCGCAAGAAAAATGCCTGCGATCTTGCCTTCAAGCGGCAGCTTCAGCAGCATATCCGTCATAGGTCCGAAATCATGCTGCATCTGTGTAGAAACAGCCAGTACCATCAGGATTTCGCCTGTCGTCTCAGACCGTCTCAGCATCAGATAGCGAAGATACCCGGTGTGTTTCAGTTTATTATAAAAGGGCAGATTCTCCCTTACACAATACTCTCTCACAGACTTCGTGATTACACGGAGGTCCTGATGCCCGAGGATACAGGTGTCTGCATTAAGGACAGAGTATCTGGAACGGATCCTGTGCATACCGAGTGTCAGAGGTCCGTCGATTTCTTCGTTTCCAAAGGAAAGATCCAGCTTGTTGCGGTAACCGGTTTCATCGGGACTTGCTTTAATGCCGTCAAAAACCGAATCATCATCAAGCACCGGTTTCAGAAGTTTTGTGAGCTGCTGCGTCTTCAGCTCCAGCTGTTTTTCATACGGTACCGTCTGATACAGACATCCGCCGCATTTCCCGAAGTTCCCGCACAGTTTCTCCCGGGTCTCGAGCGGAGACGGATGAACGACTTCCAGAAGATGTCCGTGAACATGATGATTATGATTCTTATAAACGCGGAATCTGACCTCCTGACCGGGAATAGTGTTCTTAACCACTCCGGTCTCACCTGTTTCCGGGACACGGAAAAATCCTTTATTCGGGTAATCAACCCGTTCAATAACTGCTGTTGCGATTTCCTTTCTTTTCATGAACCGTCTCCTGATCGAAATAGTTTACCGCGCTGTTTCCCGATACAAAGAAAAGCTCCGGTCCGGGCCGGAGTCTTTTCTGATAATAAATACTTATTATTCTTCTGTGTACTCGTCTGCTTCTTCAGGCTCTTTAAAAAGTTCATCTGCTTCCGCCGCAGCTTCATCAGCATCATCAAGAGCATCTGCTGCTTCCGCCGCCTGAGCCGCAGCGTCTTCCATGACTTCGTGATAATCCTTTTCCTGTGCCTGCTCTTCTTTGGCATCCTCTTCTTCATCATCTTCGAAATAATCATCGAAGTCATCTTCAAAATCATCTTCAAAGTCTTCGAGATAATCCGGTGTAAAGAAGCGGTAAACAGCATATCCGATCAGAGCCAGCACTGCAAGAGCACCTACGATTTTAAGAATTTTCGTCAGTGTGCACTCTTTCTTTTTAACCGTATAAAGGATCTCATCAAGTTTGTGGTTCATTTTACGCACCTTCCTCTCTGGAAAATTATAGTTATTATACCACTCCGGCTGAAGTATTTCCACACCCTATCTCTAATAAGCGGGAAACCCGCAGCACCGGAGGATCATTCAAGAAATGCAAGTTCACCGAACTCAAATCCCCGCTCGCGCGCTCCGTCAATAAAATCTCCCAGCATCGTCATGTTTGTATCCGAATCGGCATGAAGCAGATAGATCGCACCCGGATGCAGCGCATCCAGAGCCTGTGCAAGAGATTCATCAACAGGCGGCTGATTCTCGGTATCATAGTCACCGTAAGCATATGACCAGAAAACCGTCTCATATCCCAGATTATTAACCAGGCCCAGAGTCTCTGAACTGTAAATACCCATCGGGAATCTGAAATATTTCATTTCATAGCCGTAGTTATCTTTAATCTGATTGTGAAGCGTCATAATCTGATTCGTCTGGTCTTCAACCGAAAGGGATGTCATATCCGGGTGAGTGCAGGTGTGATTCCCGAGCTGATGACCCTCGTCAATCATCTGCTGAACCAGTTCCGGCCTTTCATCAGCAAAGTTTTTCGTCAGGAAAAACGTGACATGGACGCCTTTTTCACGAAGCGTCTGGAGAATCGTGATTGTGTTGTCATTTCCGAATCCCTCATCCATCGTGAGATAAATGACATCCTTCGACGTATCCCCGATCCACTTGACAGCGAACTGGCCCCACAGCTGGTCATAATACTCCCAGTCTGTCGGAATATTCCGCTCATCCCTGTTTGCACTGCTGTATCCGAAATTGACTGCTTCCGTTGAAAGCTCGGACAGCTCCCAGTCTTTTTTGAGCGTCGGATGCTCTGCTGTCAGGAATTCCGTCTTCACATATGCAGTCGTTCCGTTATAGTCAAACTGTGTCCAGTCATCCGACTCACCTGTTTTCGTAACCTTTGATCCGGACGTCAGCTGGCCAAGCACGCTGCTGTCCGTATTCGGTTCACTGCGGATATTCACAGTCGTCGTCGAATAAAGAATATTGCTGTCCGTATCGGAAGCCGGGGCTTCAGCCGCTGAGATGGCTTCTTCCGCTGTGCTCTGTACCGGATTCTCCTGTACCTCTTTTACCTCCGGTGTACTGACCGCTGTCCCCGAATCTGCTGACGGAGTGATACTCTCCGTCTTGCCGTCTGCCTTCCCGTCGGCCTGATTCCCGGCGAGCTCAGATGTCGCTGTCGCTTCCTCTTTGACGACAGCTTCTGATATTGCTTCCTTTTCAGCAGAAGACGGCCGCTTCTGTGTGATGATATCTGCAGTCAGAAAGATAATGCCTGCCAGCAGGACCAGTGCTGTTGCAAGCAAGACAATGCTTAACGCTTTTTTCAAAACAGACCTCCCGTTATCTATTATCTTATGCCTATATTAGAGTAGCACAACTTCTAAGAACTTGTCACCTGAAAACTCCGAATTACAGCGATACGCCGAATTTAATCCGCTTTGCTTGCTATCAAAGGCGCCGGGACGTATGATAATCCATATTTTCTTAATAATATTCTTCAAACCGGAGGTAATCTATGGGCGGTTTTTTTGGTGTCGCATCTCATGAGGACTGCGTGTTCGATCTGTTTTACGGGACCGATTACCATTCTCATCTCGGCACACGGCGTGCCGGCCTCGCAGTCTATGACACGAATAAGGGTTTCGACAGAGCCATTCATAATATTGAAAGTTCTCATTTCCGTCCGAAATTTGAAGGCGATATTCAGAAGATGGCCGGTCACCTCGGCATCGGCTGCATTTCCGATTTCGAGTCCCAGCCATTGATTATTCGTTCGCATCTCGGCACTTATGCCATTACCAGCGTCGGAAAAATTAATAATGCCGACAGCATCGCTGAAATGCTGGCGTCTAAAGGACATCAGCATTTTCTTGAAATGAGCGGCGGCGGCATAAACCCGACAGAACTGGTCGCATCTATTATGAACCAGAAGGATACGATCCCGGAAGGCCTTCGCTATGCCCAGGAGCTGATCAGCGGATCCATGACTGTCCTTGTCATGACAGCGGAGGGAATCTATGCGGCAAGAGACAGGTTCGGACGCACACCGGTTGAAATAGGCCGCAAAGAAAACGGATACTGTGTCTGTTTCGACAGTTTCTCCTATCTGAATCTCGGTTATCTCCCGGAAAAGGAACTCGGACCCGGTGAAATCGTCTTCATGACACCGGATGGATGGGAGACAAAAGCGAAGCCGTTTAAAGAAATGAAAATCTGCACGTTTCTGTGGATTTACTATGGATTTCCCGCAGCTTCGTATGAAGGGATCAATGTAGAAGAAGCCCGCTATAAATGCGGGCGCCAGCTTGCAATCCGCGACGGGAAAAGAGGGATTCTTCCCGATACGGTCGCAGGCGTTCCCGATTCCGGTATTGCGCATGCCGTCGGATATTCAAACCAGTCCGGCATTCCTTACAGCCGCCCGTTTGTAAAGTATACCCCCACCTGGCCCCGCAGCTTCATGCCGACACATCAGACAAAGCGGAACCTGATTGCACGTATGAAACTGATTCCGATTCATGCACTGATCGAAGGAAAACGGCTGCTCCTCATAGACGACTCCATCGTGCGGGGAACCCAGCTCAGGGAAACGACCGAATACCTGTTCCAGAGCGGGGCAAAAGAAGTTCATATCCGTCCGGCCTGCCCTCCGCTTCTGTACAGCTGCCCATATCTGAATTTCTCCCGCTCTAATTCCGAACGGGAACTGATCACCCGCCGCGTGATCGAAAAGCTGGAAGGGACATCCGTACCTTCGGACAATGTTCTGGATACTTATGCGAATCCTGATACCGAAGCATATGCGGCAATGCTTAAATGTATCAGAGAAGAACTGAATTTCACCTCTCTGCATTATCACCGGCTGGATGATATGCTTGAGGCGCTTGATATTGATCCCTGCAGGCTGTGCACTCACTGCTGGAACGGAAAAGGATAAGAGTTAAACAACCGGAGCATGAGCTCCGGTTGTTTTGCTTTCTACAGGACCTTCTCCAGATTTGCCACTTCCGCACGCATCTTTTTCACGCCCCAGGAGCGGAAGTCCACCGTTACCATACATCCCCTGTCAGTGTACTTCATCTCCGTTACAGTCCCTTCTCCGAATTTGACATGGCGCACCATATCCCCGGTGTCATATCCGAATCCGGATGATGACGTTTCCTTTGTGCTTTTCGGTCCGGAGGTGTTTCCGGACAGCGTTCCCTTCTCTTTTCCAGCAGACAGATACGGATTCCTGTAACTGCTTTTTCCGCTGTAAGAGCGGTCAGCAGACGCGTCAAATGCTTTTCCGAAAGAAAGACTCCCCATATCGTCATTCCGCGCAGACCGCCATACCGTGCCGGAGCCGGTTCCATACATCAGTCTGCGTTTCAGCCCGGCTTCTCCTTCTCCCATGTCAAGGAGGTCCCGAGGTATCTCCCGGACGAACCGTGACATGGGCATGGGCATAATATCACCTCTGATCATCCGTTCTTCCGCACAGGTAAGGGTCAGCTGTTCCCCGGCCCTTGTAATGCCGACATA
>CACZTA010000212.1 GCA_902783935.1 uncultured Lachnospiraceae bacterium
CGAGGAAAGTCCGGGCTTCACAGGGCAGGATGCCGGATAACGTCCGGCAGGGGTAACCCTCGGGAAAGCGCAACAGAAAACAACCGCCCCGGTTCTTCCGGGGTAAGGGTGAAAAGGCAGTGTAAGAGACTACCGCCTGGCTGGCAACAGGCAGGGCATATGCAAGCCCCATCCGAAGCAAGGCTGAGAAGGAGCGGTACAGCGGCCCGCTGTGCTCCGGGTAAGCCGCTTGATCCGTCCGGCAACGGACGGGCTAGACAGATGACCGCACACGACAGAACCCGGCTTATCGCTCTGCCTGTAAAAAAAGGAACAGGAAACACCGTCATGTGTCTCCTGTTCCTTTTTTATTTCTTCAGCTGTCCATCCCACTTTTCTTCACAATAACGGCATCTGTATATCTCTTTTTCAGGATCTGACAGAATAAAAATCTGGTCCAGTCCCGACTCAATCGAAGTAATGCAGCGCGGATTCTTGCAGCTGATGACATTTGTGACGGAGGGCGGCAGGCTGAGCCTTTTTTTGTCGATAATCACGCCGTCCTTGATTACATTGACCGTGATGTTATGGTCAATAAAACCCAGCACGTCAAGATCGAGATAATCAATCGGGCAGTCCACCTTGATGATGTCTTTCCGCCCCATTTTATTGGATGTGGCATTTTTAATGATCGCCACCGTACAGTCAAGCTTTCCGAGCTTTAAATAGCGGTAAATCGTCATTGCGTGCCCCGCCTCAATATGGTCAAGGACAAAACCTTCCTGCAGAGCCCCGATACTGAGCGTACTGCCGTGTAAACTGGATCCGGTTGTCTTATTCATCCTTTCCACCCTCCATTCCCAGAAGCGTCAGAATCAGTGCCATTCTCGCATATACCCCGTACTGCACCTGGCGGAAATAGCAGGCTCTCGGATCGTCATCTACTTCTACGGCTATTTCATTGACTCGCGGAAGCGGATGCAGGACAATCATATCTTCAGGAGCCAGACTCATTTTATCGCGGTCCAGGATATAAAAATCCTTCATGCGGACATAGTCCGCTTCATTGAAGAATCGTTCTTTCTGTACTCTCGTCATGTAAAGGACGTCGAGCCCTTCCATCGTGGAAGCGTCAAGCTTGACGACTTCCTCAAACGGAATCTTCCTGGCCTTGAGACTCTCTCTCACATAACTCGGGACCTTAAGTTCCTCCGGTGAAATGAGCACAAACGAGATACCCTCATAGCGGGACAGGGAAGAAATCAGGGAGTGGACGGTCCTGCCGAATTTCAGGTCTCCGCAGAGCCCGATTTTCAGATTTCCGAGCCGCCCCTTCAGGGACCTGATCGTCATCATATCCGTCAGGGTCTGTGTGGGATGCTGGTGACCGCCGTCCCCGGCGTTGATGACAGGTATGGATGACTTCAGGGAAGCCACAAGCGGTGCGCCTTCTTTCGGATGGCGCATCGCACAGATATCCGCATAGCATGAAACAATCCTGATCGTATCCGAAACGGTTTCCCCTTTCGTGGCAGATGAAGAATCACTGCTGTGGAAGCCCAGCACTTTTCCGCCCAGGTTCATCATGGCTGCCTCAAAACTGAGGCGCGTCCTGGTACTCGGCTCATAGAACAAAGTAGCAATGCGTTTTCCGTCGCAGACATGGCTGTATTTTTCCGGATCCTTCTCAATATCTGCTGCAAGATCCAGAAGCTTCTCAAGCTCTTCAACTGAAAAATCAAGCGGGCTCATCAGATGTTTCGGTGCCATTCTTCCTCCTTATCAGTCAAGGCTTTTTTTGATTATCCGCCGCTTTTGCCGCGGAAACCTTACCCCCTTCAGGATAATAATATAATGCCGCGGCCAAATCAAGTCCTATTCGGCCGCGGCATTCATATCTTTCTGATCAGAGCCTGAAGCATCCTCCCCCGATAAATTCACGCAGAAGCGAATTGATCGGAACGCCTTCAGACGGTATGGCAATAAAATAATCAAGAAATTTCAGCAGCCGTCTCGCCTCATACCAGCCCGGGTCATCCGAGGGCACCTGGAAAAGAAGCGGCTGTGCATAGGTCTTCAGCGCCGCAATTTCATAGGGAAGTGCGGAATTAAAAACAACATCGGCGGATTCCTGGAACGGGAAAATATATTTTTCTTCACCGGCACAGACAGAACTCCACATGGAAAGCGTCTGGGATGCAGTGTAGCCCCTTGTCCTGTTGTCTCTGACAATCCTCCTGATCAGGCGCCCGTCTCTGGAAGGAACCCGGTTATGCTCATCTATATTCAGCTGCGTCAGGGCGCTGATATATACCTTGAATTTTTTCCCGGAAGGGATGGCCGCGCTGAAGTCATCGTTCAGTGCGTGGAGTCCCTCGATTACGAGGACATCCTGTTCCCCGAATGCAAGGGTCTCTCCCGTGTAGATTCTCCGTCCCGTCACAAAGTCAAAGGAAGGGATACGTATGGTTTCCCCTGCCAGCAGCTTCTCCATATCGCTGTTGAACTGACTGACATCCACTGCGGAAAGACTCTCGAAATCAAGCTTCCCGTCGGGACCCGGCACCATTTTGTCGCGGTCAATAAAATAGTTGTCGATTCCTATATAATGCGGCCGCATTCCGTGAGCCGAGAGCTGGATGGACAGACGCTGGGAGAATGTTGTTTTCCCGGAAGATGACGGCCCGGCAATCATGATAAATTTTACGGAAGGCCTGCTGCTGATTTCAGCCGCAATATTGGAAATGGCGCTCTCCTGAAGCGCTTCCGACACCATCACCATCCTGCCGCCGTCCCCGTTTATGATGATGTGGTTCAGGTCGCCGACTGTGGAAATCCCCTGGGTCTCTGCCCACTTCTCTCCCTGGATCTGGGCATTGAAGAGCTTTTCCGAAGTCATAAAAGGAGGGACGACTCCCGGTTTCCCTTTTCCCGGCATCTGCAGGACCACACCCCCCTTAAACGGAATCAGTTCATAAGTCCTGAGAACCGAAGCGTCATGGACCATGAAGCCGTAATAATAATCCTCAAATGTCCCGAGGCGGTATATATTTGTGCGCGAGGCCATTCTCGTCCTGAACAGAAGATCCTTGTCAGTCATGCCGGCACTGCGGAATATTTTACGCGCCTCCGCAGTCGGAACCGTCCGCTTGAAAAAAGGCAGGCAGGCATCTGACAGACGCTTCATTTCGCCTGTTACCGCTTTCAGCAGCTCTTCATCCGGTGTGACATCCGGCGCAAGAGAAAAATAGAATCCTTCCGCCAGGGCAAAATGAAGAACGGCACGGCCTTTTTCATCGCCGAGGACATTCTGAAGCGCCGCCAGGAAAAGCATTGAGCAGCTCCTGCGGTATGCATCATAGCCGATCCCGTCGGCGATCGTGATAAAGGAAACATCCGTGCCTTCGACGGCGGTATTCGCCAGTTCCCTGAGCCTGCCGTCCACCATTGCCAGTGCAATCGCACATGACTCTTCATGTGCGTGCGCGGCAGCAATATCCGCGAGTAATGTACCTGACGGATAATGCTCCGTCACACCGTTAACTCTTAGCTCCATGTACAGCCTCCAGTCTTTGAATTGCTTCCGTTATGATCGCTGTTTCCCGATCCAGTTCCTGTATCCGCTTACTGCCTTTCTCTGTTTCCCTGCTGACGGATCTCCTGATCTGCATGATGAGGGCCTTTTTTTTCTGCAGTTCTTCCAGAAGGAGTTCGTTTCCCGCGGAGAGAAGCACGGGCCCGTAAAGTGCCTCCGCAGGGCTCAGTTCCGGAACCGGCTGTCCGTCTGCGGAGGAACGGATCACGGTATAGGTTTTCCCGTCTTCCCTGAGGATCATTTCATCCGTAATCCGGAAACCGTGTCCTGCAAGGCAGCCCCTCAGCACATCCGGATCTCTCTGGGGGGAAGACACGATTTCTTCCGGAAGAATCCCTTCAGCGGCTGCTCTCCCGATAATAGCAGACATCAGCCGGCCGCCCATGCCTGCGAGGATAAGCGTCACGGCTTGCTGTCCTGTATATTCCCTGTAATCCGCGGGGACGCCGTCTGCCAGCACCGTACGGATCTGTCCCGCCAGTCCCTCAGCTTTAATGTTGGCTTCAGCCGCGAGGAGAGGCCCCGGTCGCACGTCTGAAGCGACCGCGCAGGGGGATATTCCGTTCCGGACAAGCCAGATCGCCGCATATGCGTGATCACAGCCGACATCCAGAACCGCATGGCCCGGCGTCACCGCCTGTACAACTGTCATCAGTCTTTTTGATAACTGTATCATCCCGTCCGTCACCTGTCCTGCCGGTGTCCGTCATTCAGTCCAGATAATCTCTCAGGATCCTGCTCTTTGAAGGCTGGCGGAGCTTCCTGAGCGCCTTGGCTTCAATCTGGCGGATCCGCTCTCGCGTCACGTGGAACTCCCGTCCTACTTCCTCAAGCGTCCTCGCCCTTCCGTCATCCAGTCCGAAGCGCAGCCGGATCACCTGTCTTTCCCTCTCTGTCAGCGTATCCAGGACCTCATCCAGCTGTTCCCTGAGCAGCGTATATGCGGCAGCCTCGGCCGGCACCTGGACATTTTCATCCTGGATGAAATCACCGAGGTGGCTGTCTTCCTCTTCGCCGATCGGGGTCTCAAGAGAGACCGGTTCCTGGGATACCTTCTGGATCTCTCTCACCTTTTCGACGGGAATATCCATCGCCGTAGCGATTTCTTCGGGAGACGGTTCCCTGCCCAGTTCCTGCAGAAGCTGTCTCTGGACCCTGATCAGGCGGTTAATGGTTTCCACCATATGGACCGGTATGCGGATTGTCCTCGCCTGGTCCGCAATCGCCCGTGTGATCGCCTGGCGGATCCACCATGTCGCATAGGTGGAAAATTTGAATCCTTTCCTGTAATCGTACTTTTCGACCGCCTTGATGAGACCGAGATTCCCTTCCTGGATCAGGTCCAGGAACAGCATGCCCCTGCCGACATAGCGCTTTGCGATCGAGACAACCAGCCTGAGGTTTGCTTCCGCGAGGCGCTGCCTCGCCTGTTTTCCGGCCTCGCCTCCCTCTTCCATCAGCTTTGAGAGTTCCACCTCTTCCTCAGCCGTCAGCAGCGGGACCTTGCCGATCTCCTTCAGGTACATACGCACGGGGTCTTCCAGAGATACACCTTCAGGCACCGTGAGATCGATATTCATCAGATCGATTTCACTTTCATCTTCCGTGATCTCGTCATCGTCGCTCATCATCAGGACATCATCATCATTCTGTTCGTCAGATGTTTTCAGGACATCGATCCCGTTCGCTTCGAGGAAATCCATCACTTTCTCGATCTGCTGCTGGGCGAGCTCCGTGTCCTTGAAGTAATCGGCGATTTCATCATAAGTGAGCGTGCTTTTATTGTTTTTTGCCGTAATAACGAGTCCGCTCAGTTTTTCAGAAAATGCAGCTGCATCCTTATTCATATCTTTCTCCGTTCCGTTTATGTTTTATAATACAGAAAATCTGTTACCTCAGGTGCAGGATCCTCCCGGCGCGAAACTCTTCAAGGATCCTTTTTCTTTTAATAAACCGGGTTACAGCGTCACCTCCTCCCTGTGCGGAAAGAAGATCCGCCTGCGAGCCGCTCCGGATCAGGCGTATGACGGCATCCGTAAATGCCCTGTCAGCCTCTTCGTCCGGAAGCAGC
>CACZTA010000213.1 GCA_902783935.1 uncultured Lachnospiraceae bacterium
ACGTCTGACGGCTTGTCGACGTGGTTCTTGCTGATCTGGGAGACGTGCAGCAGCGCGTCAACGCCCGGAAGCAGTTCGACGAATGCGCCGAAGTCGGTCATGCGGGCGATTTTGCCCTTGACAATCGTGCCGGCTGCAAACTTCTCGGATGCCTCGATCCACGGATTTTCATCCGGGAACTTCAGGGACAGGGCGATCTTCTCGTCCTTGATGTCCTTGATGAGGACGGTCAGCTGGTCGCCGACATGGAAGTTTTTATGCGGATTTTCGACGCGGCCCCATGACATCTCGGAGATGTGAAGCAGTCCGTCTGCACCGCCGAGATCAACGAATGCGCCGAAATCCGTGACGTTCTTGACGGTACCTTCCACCACATCGCCTGTCTGGATCCTGGAGAACAGCTCCTTCGCTGCTTCTGCCTTTCTCTCGGCAATCAGATGACGGCGGTCGCCGATGATGCGTCTTCTTCTCGGATTGAACTCGCTGATGCGGAATTCGATTTCCTGGTCGGCATACTTGCCGAGATCTTTTTCGTAGACATCCGACACAAGGCTTGCGGGGATGAATACGCGTGTGTCTTCAACGAGGACGGTGAGTCCGCCGTTAAGAACCTGGGAAACTTTCGCGGTGAGGACTTCCTTGTTGTTGAAAGCTTCCTCGATGCGCTTGTTGCCCTTCTCCTGAGCGAGACGTTTGTAAGTAAGAATCAGCTGTCCTTCGCCGTCGTTAACCTTGAGGACTTTGACCTCAAGCTTGTCGCCCGGTGCAAGCTTCGTCGTGAGATCGACGTTTTCGTTGCTGTACTCTTCTTTGGTGAGGATGCCGTCTGACTTGTAACCGATGTTGAGATAGGCAACATCCGGTTTCACGTCAAGAACAGTTCCTTCAACGACCTCTCCGTTTCTGATGGTCTTGAAGCTCTCATCAAGCATCTGCTCAAAGCTCAGTTCTTCTGACATTTAAGTGAAACCTCCTGGATTATAGTATTTGGGGTCGATGCCCCTGCTGTAATACCTACGCAACTATCTGATTGGAAACAAACGGCAGCCAGATCGTCCGGGTCCTGAATGTAGTAAGTGTTTTTGCATTCGCTCCGACAGATCTCATACAGTTTCTGCGTGTTAGAAGAAGATCTTCCGCCGATCACAATCATCGTATCCGACTGTTTCGCCAGCGCGAGAGCTTCTTCCTGTCGCTCCTGTGTTGCATTGCAAATGGTATTCGTAACTACTACATGATACCCTAATTGTTTTATGATTTCAACTAATTCTTGAAATTTGTTCAAATTGAAAGTCGTCTGTGAGACGACGCAAAGCGCCTTTTCACGGGACAGATTCAGCCTCTCCGCATCCTCTTTCGTCTCCACGACGGCACACGGTCCCTTCACCCATCCGCAGATGCCGCGCACCTCTGGATGGTCGGGAGAACCGATGATCACGACCGGATGGCCGGCCGTACTTTTTTCCGAGACGATCCCGTGTATCTTGCTCACGAAAGGGCATGTGGCGTCCACGACTGTCCAGCCGCGCGCTTTCAGTTTTTCATGCATTTCCTCGGTGATGCCGTGTGAACGCACGATGACCGCAGCGCCGTCCGGAGGCGTCTCCCCCGTGTCCGCCGTGCGGAGATCATCGCCGATAATCCGGACGCCTTTTGCTGCCAGGTCTTCGACGACATATTCATTGTGGATGACCGGGCCGAGCGTGCAGACGAAACGGCCTGCCTCCGCGGCTTTCTCCGCTTCCGAATAAGCCAGGCCTACAGCCCTTTTAACCCCGAAGCAGAAGCCGGCACTTTTTGCAACTGTTACTTTCATAGCCTGTTATCCCCGCTGGTTTCCCGCCGCCTCTGCGAGCTTCAGGATCGCATCCGTCACTTCTTCGAGCGTCATGTCCGAGGAATCAATCGTGACCGCGTCCGGCGCGTGGACGAGGGGTGAAGCCTCGCGGTTCATATCCCGCTCGTCGCGTTCCCGGATCTGCTGCTCGATCGCGCTGATCTCCTTTTCCCGCTCTGCTTCCGTCATGGCGGAGCGAACCGCTTCCGGCTGTGCTTCCATCGTCTGGAGGAACCGTCTCTCCGCGCGCGTCCTCGGGGATGCCGTGAGGAAGATTTTGACCTCCGCATCCGGCAGGACGACCGTGCAGATGTCGCGCCCGTCCATGACCACCGGCACCTTCTTCGCGAGCTTCTGCTGGATGGCGACCATGGCTTCCCTTACCTTTGCGTAAGCGGCTGTCACGCTCGCGGTGCGGGTGACGGCTTCCTGCCGCAGTTCGTGCGTCACGTCTTCGCCGTTCAGCCATACGTGCTGCACACCGTCAGGATAAGTGAGGGTAATGTCGATGTCGCCGAGCACTTTCTCGACTGCTTCGCGTTCTTTCGGGTCAATGCCCTTCCGCGCCACAAAAAGGGCGAGGGCTCTGTACATGGCCCCGGTGTCAACATAAACCGAGCCGAGTTCTTTTGCGACGCGCCTGGCGATGGTGCTCTTGCCGGCGCCCGCGGGTCCGTCTATTGCTATATTCATCAGGTATTCCTTTCTGCTGGTAAATAGCGCTGCATTGACTGAAGGAGATCATCCGGCGGGCAGTCCCCGGGCGCATGCCGCCGCCGTGCACCATGCGATCTGGAGATTGTAGCCGCCCGTACAGGCGTCAAGGTCAAGCACTTCGCCGATGAAGTACAGCCCCTTCATTTTCTTCGATTCCATGGTGCCGGGATCAATCTCTTTCACCGATACGCCGCCTCTCGTGATGACCGCTTCATTATAACCCCGGAGGGCGGTCAGTGTCAGCGGGAAATGCTTCGTCACGCGGATGAGCTCCGCCCGCTCCCCGCGGGTCAGGTCATGCAGCTTTTTATCCGGGCTGATCCCGGCAAGCTCCGGAATCACGTCATGCATTTTCTTCGGATACAGTTCATGCAGCACATTATGGAACGCTTTGTTCGGGTTTTCCGTGACGAGGCGGATGAGGCGCGCATCCATCTGTTCCTCACTCAGGGCCGGCTTCAGGTCAATCTCTGTCTCAAGCGTTTTCTTTCCGATCAGGGACCCGGCTGCCGCGCTCGCAGAAAGCACGAGCGGCCCGGTGATGCCGAAATGCGTAAACATCATCTCGCCCTGCTCCGTGAACAGCGTCTTCTTTCCGCTCCGGACCGTGAGCCGGACATTCCGGAGGGACAGTCCCTGCATTTCTTTTATGTATTCCTCCCGGCAGACAACCGGGACGAGGGACGGGGCTGTTTCTTTCAGGCTGTGGCCTGTCTCCGAAGCAAAGCGGTACCCGTCTCCCGTCGAACCGGTCGACGGATAAGAGAGCCCGCCGGTCGCGACGACCACGCAGTCTCCTCTGAGGATCCGCTCTCCCTTTTCGTCCCTTACGCGCACGCCGCACGCGGCGCCGTCTTCAGAGAGAATCTCCAGTGCTTCTGTCTTCAGGAGGACGGTGACGCCCTTTTTCCTCAGCCGGCGCTCCATGGCTGCAATTACGTCAGAAGAATGATCGCTCACCGGAAAGACCCGTCTGCCCCGTTCGGTTTTCGCATGAAGCCCCCAG
This sequence comes from uncultured Lachnospiraceae bacterium, assembly GCA_902783935.1. GTDB lineage: Bacteria > Bacillota > Clostridia > Lachnospirales > Lachnospiraceae > Chordicoccus. Next base: position 3,561 of record CACZTA010000213.1, read on the forward strand.
CGCTCAAAGCATTCAATCACGTCCTGCGGCGTCATCCCGTAAGCGGCGCTGTACAGAAAGCGCGGATTCGAAAAGACATTTCCGATAAACTCTTCCACTGTGCAGTTATTCGTGAAATTACAGCGCCCTTTACCCGTAATAAACAGCTTCTTCCCGAGCTTTTCATTATGCTCGGCGATTGTCACGCGGTGTCCCTCCTCAGCGGCGAGAACCCCGCAGAACATGCCGGCAGCACCGCCGCCGATAATAATCACATCACTCAATTTACATTCTCCCGGCAGCCTCAATGCCGCACTCCGCAAAAAGAATCCGCAGAGTATTTCGCTCTGCGGATTCCGGAAACAGCAAATTCCTTAAACCGGATATGCCTTGTTCTCCGTATCTGCCTTTTTGACATCGATCCCGGTTTCCTGGGCATCTCTGTACTTGAAGTATTCGACGGCGACTTCCGGGAACAGCGCATAAGTCAGGACGTCTTCATCCATCTGCTTGTACGGTTCAATCGCCTTCTCGAACTCCGGAAGGCCCGGAGGAAGAAGGTCCGCCGGACGGCAGGTGATCGGCTCGATATCGCCGATGCACTTCTTCTGGATCTCAGGATTGAACGGAAGCGTGGATTTGCCGTATTTGCCGGAGAACATATCCTTGGTCTCCTGCGGGACGACCTTGTAGCGCTCGCCCGTGAGCACGTTCATGACCGCCTGTGTGCCGACGATCTGGGACGACGGGGTAACAAGAGGCGGCTCGCCCATATCTTCGCGCACTCTCGGAACTTCCTCGAGCACTTCGTAGAACTTGTCTTCCGCATTCATCTTTGTCAGCTGGCTCGTCAGGTTGGAGAGCATGCCGCCCGGTACCTGATACTGCAGCGTCTTGATGTTGACGCCCATGTTCTTCGGGTTCATGAGGCCGTTCTC
>CACZTA010000214.1 GCA_902783935.1 uncultured Lachnospiraceae bacterium
AACGACGGCGCCCAGGATCTGAATGTTGAAATCATCCAGAAGCTGCAGTTCTTTTTCGATATCAGCGTGTCTGGAGAAGTTTCTTTTCTCAATGAGAATGACCGCGTCTGTTTCATGTAGAAGGCTTCTTGTTTCCGGATTTCCGAGGAAATCCGGGCCCGGCAGGACGCGGCATTCCGGACTGCCCAGGCTGTCGTTTATTATATTGGCGGAAGTGAGAACAACATCATCGGGAACTGTTCCGGTGACAAGGACAGACCTGCAGGATTCCGGATGCAGACGCAGCGATGCAGCTGCGAGTTCCGCGGATTTCCGGCAGTGTTCCTCTGCGGATTCACTGCCAGGGTGTTTCCGGAGCGCGAGAACAGGGAGCGGGTAGCGCCTGCGGAAGTCGCTTTCCGTGCGGACAACTGATGACGAAGAGAACCTGATGAGGAGGAGCAGGTGGGCGAGGAAAACGCCTGCCAGAAATCCTTTCAGTAGTTTCTTCAGCCCGGGGGCAACTCCGGAATCAGCGGATTCATTCTGCTCATTCAACTCAGAAAGATACTCTGTTTCTATACTTCTCCGTACAGTTTCCATCTTCACGAGTTTGTCCGTATAGTTGTAGATCCGGTCTGCGACTGCTTTCTGGCCTGACCGGAGTGAGGGGTCAACTACCTCATTTGAGAAAGTTGAGATCCTCGTCAGAGTGTGAGGAAGCCATGCGAAAGATTCTTCAGCATAGAGGGATTCAATATACGTGCTGACTGCTTCCATGAATTCCTCCGTAAAAGCAGAATCGATTCCGCAGATACGGATGAAAAAGCGGCAGGTCCCGCGGTCGGGGGACATGGGATAAATTCTGGTATCAAGAAGTGTCAGCGGATCCGGAATCTCGCTGCCGGAATAACCGGACAGGCCGCCGGAAATAAGTTCACTCAGAAGACATGGCTCCGTGTTGAACCGGGCAGCCTGTTCTTCAAGAAAAGAGGAGGAGGAAGCAGCTCTTCTGTAAGCAGTGGAGAGAGCTTCCAGTTCCGAGATACTGTGAAGGCCGTCTTTTGCCCGTATTTCCCATATCCGTGTAGATGCATGGGTGTGAAACGGATCGAGCTGCATCTGCAGGGACTTATCAAGATAGTGCTGTTCCTCTGAGAGAGCCGTCTGATAAGAACGGATGTCGAGGTCGATGGCTGCGAGCGTATCTTTGTAAGTCTGCACGGTTTCATCGGCAGATGTTTCCTCTGATTCGGAGACAGGAGCCTGGTTTCCGGGGAGGAGCGGAACGGCGGCAGCCAGCGTAGCAGAAAGAAGGCCGGCAGCGCCGATCAGGAGCCAGTGCCTGAGAATATGGCGGAACAGGTCGTCAATACCGTATAACGGATGTGAGCGGTGATCATTCATTTTTGAATCTCCGGGATCATCTGAATGTCTGGAACAGGGGACAGATCATGCGCCTTTTCTTCCCTGTAATTGCGTTAACTATATCACTTCGGAATAAAACGGGCAATAGAGGAACCGCAGTGCCTGAGAAAGCGCCTCACACATTGCGAGGGAAAAAACGGAGGATGATAAAATGAGCCGTGATTTCATGAATGATATTTATAAGGATTTTTTCGGTGACGGCAAGGACGGCTCCGGAAATGATGCGGGAAAGATTCCCAGTTTTGATCCGGAAACGGGTGCCCCGCTGATTCCGGACACATTCGCTGATAATACTGCTTCGGCTGAAGAGGCGCTTCAGCATGCGAATGATGCGCTTGCGGAAGTATTTAAGCTTTTCGGCGGAAACCAGGCGGCAGGAGGCCAGCCGGAAGGGGAACCGGATAAAACGGCTGAAACATCTGACGAGACAAAACAGGAAGAAGCAGAACAGGTAGAGGAAAAGCAGCCTGAAGAGGATCCGATGGAACAGCTGGACAGCCTGATCGGTCTCACAACGATAAAAAAGGATGTAGCAGACCTGATGGATTTTGTGAAGGTCCAGAAGCTTCGCCGCGACAGCGGACTGAAATCGGTTCCTGTGTCCCTGCACCTTGTCTTTACCGGAAATCCGGGAACAGGGAAGACAACTGTCGCCAGGATTATTTCGAAACTGTATAAGCAGATCGGTGTTCTGGAAAAGGGACAGCTTGTGGAAGTAGACCGCTCGGGACTTGTTGCCGGATATGTGGGGCAGACTGCGATCAAAACGACGGAGCAGATTGAAAAAGCGATGGGCGGCGTGCTGTTTATTGATGAAGCCTACTCTCTCTCGAAAAAGGATGATACATTCGGAGAGGAAGCCATTGACACGCTCCTGAAAGCGATGGAAGACCGGCGGGATGATTTCGTTGTGATCGTTGCAGGGTACACAGATCCTATGAAGAAATTCATCGAATCCAACCCGGGACTCAAATCCAGATTTAATAAATATATTGAGTTTCCTGATTATACCGTGGATGAGCTGATGTCCATTTTTGAGATGAACTGCAGGAAATATGATTATGTAATCGAGGAGGATGCAAAGAAGCATGTCCGAGAACTGATCAGCCTGAAAAAACTGGAACAGAGAGAGAACTTTGCAAATGCCAGAGAAGTGCGGAACCTGTTTGAGAAGATTATTACAAAACAGGCACGCAGGGTCGCACTGCTTGAAAATCCGACGCATGAAGAGATGACCATGATCCTGATGGAAGACATTAATGTGACGGACGAGACACCTGTGGACGAAGACCTGATCGAGGCACTTGAGAACAAAGAAAACGAAAAAGAATAAAGACAGAGATAAAACGTAAATACCTTTTATTGACGTTATCCGCCAGGGCGGCTATGATTTAAACGTGTCTTTCTTTCGGAGCCGGAATACGCGGAGCAGGCAGGACGCCGTGTCCTGACTGCCTTGCAGTACGGTGCTGCTTTTTCAGAGGAGCAGCCGGATCGGAAGAAGGAGTATGCCATGACGTTTGGTAAAAACAGACTTATTGAACGCGCACGGATAAGTGCACTTGGGAGAAGGGCCGGAAAAGCAGCCGGGAGAAATGCTGATCCTTATAACGGACATCCGGGGAAACAGCCCGGCTGTGTGAAACCCGGGACGGTAACGGGAGTTATGGAACCGCCTCCTGATCTTTTTTCCGCCGGAAGAAAGACAGAACCCCACCTTCTCTTTCATGACCTGTTTCCTTTTGAGGATACAGAAGAACAACAGTCTGATGAACCGTGATCATAGAAGCCGCCTGCCGGAGAATTCCGGCAGACGGCTTCTGCAGTTTCCCGGCCGGGAAGATCTCCGTAAAAGAGGGAAAAAGAGGAACAGACAGGATGGAAAAACTCGGATTTATCGGGATGGGAAATATGGGACAGGCGCTTGCCGGAGGATTTATCAGGTCCGGAAAACTGAGCGGCGACAGGATCTTTGCATATGCCCCTGATACGGAAAAACTCCGGAAGAACGCCGGAAAAACCGGATTTCAGCCGATGCCGGATCTCAGTGCGCTTATTGATGAATGTGACACGCTGCTTATGGCGTGTAAACCCTTCCAGGTGGAGAGTGTCCTTGAAGAAGCAGGCGCTGCACTTGAGGGGAAGGCACTGCTTTCTGTTGCACTCGGCTGGAATTACCGAAGGTACCGTGAAATCCTGGGAGAGGGCACCCGGATCCAGTTTATCATGCCGAATACGCCGGCAATGACCGGAGAAGGTGTGCTTCTGTTTGAGAAAGAGCATTCGCTGTACGAAGAGGAACGGAAAGAGATTATGGCTCTTTTTGAAACTGTCGGGTACGTGACGGAACTGCCGTCTTCACTTATGGAGATCGGCGGGGCTGTCAGCGGCTGCGGGCCGGCCTTCGTGGACCTGCTGATTGAGGCATATGCGGATGCTGCAGTCAAATACGGGATACCGAGGAAGGATGCATACCGGATTGTGGCGCAGACGGTTCTCGGAACGGCAAAGCTGCAGCTTGAGAGCGGGCTCCATCCGGGTGAATTGAAAGACCGCGTGTGTTCTCCCGGAGGCTCTACAATAAGGGGTGTGGCTGAGCTTGAAAAGAAGGGGTTCAGACATGCCTGCATTGCATCTGTAGATGCGGTCATGGGGAAGGAGCATTAATCCGGACGCTTTTCCGGTGGATTGTTTTAAGGAAATATGTTATAATTTTTTCTACCATTGCGCTAAAATGAAACATTTTTGTAATATTTCATTATCTGCGCCGTATGGTTCCTAAAAGAAGGATTGATGAGGTGTAAAATGGCGGTGTCTGCAGAGATGAAGACTCATCAGGAGGCCGTGAAACATGTCTTTATTATAGGCAGCAAGGGGATTCCTGCTGCCTATGGCGGATTTGAGACATTTGTCGACAAGCTGACGGAATACAGACAGAATAAATCGATCTGCTACCATGTCGCGTGCAGGGGGAGCAGCGGAAAAACATTCAGGTACCACGAGGCTGACTGTTTCACGATCA
>CACZTA010000215.1 GCA_902783935.1 uncultured Lachnospiraceae bacterium
ATTAACTGGACGCAGGGCGATACGATGCATCAGTTCATAGCCGGCAACCTTGCAATGATGATTAACGGAACATGGCAGATCCCGACCATGCGGGAAGAAGTTCCGGATCTGAACTGGAATGTTGCGCCGATTCCGCAGGATAAGGAGCAGGCGTCCGGACTCGGAGGCGAGAATTATGCAGTAATCGCGGGCGGAAATGAAGAAGGCGCCATCAAATTCCTTGAGTTTGCGACGACTCCGGAGACCTGCCTGTATATGATGAATGCGATGGGGTATATCTCAGCCGATTCCACGATAGCGGAGGGCCAGTTTGAGGGCGATGAGGTCTATCAGGTCTTTGTTGATGAAATGCAGTATGCACATGCAAGAGGACCTCTTCCGGAATGGCCGAGCATTTCAGACGCGATTTCTCTCGCATTCAACAAGGTAATCACCGGAGAGAGTTCGCCTGAAGACGCTGCAGCGGAAGCTCAGGAAACAATTGACGGAATTATCGGATAATCCGGAAAGCAGTTATGAATACCAGGCAGCCTGAAGGCAGCCATATGGAAAGATGCCGGCTGGAAACAGCCGGCGTTTTAACGGTAAAAAGTGCAGTCAGGGAGCAGGCTGCCGGGAAAGAGGTATCAGATGGGAAACGGAAAAACCTGGATTACGGATCCTTTCTGGCTGCATTACCGCAGCCTTGTACGGCATGAAATGATTCCTTATCAGTGGAAGGTGCTGAATGATGAGATCGACGTCCGGATCGAGCGGGAACGGGATGATGCATCCATACCGGCCGAGAAGAGCCATGCGCTGGAGAATTTCCGGATCGCAGCAGGGCTCCATACCGGCCGACACTATGGCTGGGTGTTTCAGGACAGCGACGTTTATAAATGGCTGGAGGCCGTCGCGTATACCCTCATGGAGGAGACGGACGAGTCCCTGAAGCGGACAGCGGACAGCGTGGTGGACCTGATCGCAGCGGCGCAGGAGGAAGACGGATATCTTGGAACTTATTTCACTGTCGAGGAGCCGGACCGGAAATTTAAAAGCCTCATAAACAGCCATGAGCTATACTGTGCCGGACATTTTATGGAAGCAGCTGCGGCCTATCATCAGGCGACCGGAAACCGGAAAGTGCTGGAGACAGCTGAGAAGCTTGCGGCATGCATAGACAGAGTGCTCGGAGCGGAAGGCCGGTTCGGATATGACGGGCATGAGGAAATAGAAATCGGGCTCATGAAGCTTTATCACCTGACAGGTGAGGACAGATATCTGCGTCTAAGCAGGCATTTTCTCAGGATCCGCGGCACAGACGGGGATTTTTTCGGAGAGCAGAAGAAAAATGACCCTGGAAGAAAACCGCTGATCGGAGGACTGGATCAGTTCCCGCGCAGATATTTTCAGGTGCATAAGCCGCCTGTTGACCAGGATACGGCGGAGGGCCACGCTGTGCGGCTGGTATATATGTGCACGGCGATGGCGGATGTGGCGGCGAGTGCGGGTGATCAGGATATGCTGAATGCCTGCAGAAAGATCTGGAGAAATATCGTTGACCGCAGGATGTATATTACAGGGGGAATCGGCTCGACTGTCCGCGGCGAGGCGTTCACATTTGACTATGACCTTCCGAATGATACGATGTACTGTGAGACCTGCGCGTCGGTCGGGCTGATCTTTTTCGCGGCTCAGATGCTGCGCAGTGAGAACGCCGGAGAGTACGGAGATGTGATGGAACGCGCACTGTACAATACGGTGCTGTCCGGTACGGCTCTGGACGGGAAGCATTTTTTCTATGTAAACCCCCTGGAAGTGAATCCGGCTGCGTCCGCACTGGATCCCGGAAAGAGCCATGTGAAACCGGTGCGGCCGGAGTGGCTGGGCTGTGCCTGCTGCCCGCCGAACCTTGCGAGACTTCTGGCTTCTCTCGACCGGTATATTTATACAGTTAAGGAAGATCTTGTTCTGGCGAATCTTTATATTAGCAGCCGCTCAGAGCTGTCTGTATCCGGCGGGACCATCCATATCACACAGACAACAGACTACCCGAAACATGGCATAATCAGTATCAGGGTATCGTCTGAGGAGAGTCTTTCTTTTGATCTGGGACTCCGCATTCCCGGCTGGTCGCGGACATATGAGGTGATCGTTGACGGAAATGCGGGCGGCAGAACGGGCGGAGACGGAGATGCGTTCGCTAACGGCTGCTACTTTCTCAGAAACCTGACAGGGGAGCATGAGATCGTCCTGAAGCTCTGTGTGGAGGCACGTCTGTGGAGTGCGAATCCGCGCGTGAAGGAAAACGTCGGTAAAGCGGCGATGGTCAGGGGACCGGTCGTATACTGCCTTGAGGAAGCTGATAACGGAAAAAATCTGCATCTTTTCTCCATCGATCCGTTCTGCAGGCCGGAGGAAGAAGAGGAGGATGGAGAACTGGGAAATATCATCCGGATTACTGCCGGAGGAAAGCGGATGAGAGAACCGGCGGAAGGGAGCAGCCTGTATTGTCTGTCGGATGAAGAGGCATGGCAGGAGGAAGATGCCCGGCTCCGTTTCATTCCATACTATACGTGGGCAAACCGGGGAAGCAATGAAATGACTGTATGGGTTCGTACGGCACAGGGGAGACACTATTATGGCAGAAAAAAAGGAGAATAAGGGCGATTTCCGGTCAGACAGCAGTTTTCTGATCGGGTATTTTGAGGAGCGGGAAGGAAGCCTGATTTACCGGTACGACGCGGAGCGCGTGCGGATCACGCCGTGGGGAGATAATGCGCTGCGCATAAGGGCAGCGAAATCTGCTGTGATGAGCCCCGAGGACTGGGCGCTCACGATGAGCACAGAGTATTCCGGAGATGTTCAGATCGGGATCACCGCGTATTCCGCAAAGATCCGGAACGGAAATCTGACTGCCGTTATCAATAATATCGGTAAGATTTCTTTTTACAACCGGGACGGGAAGCTTCTCTTGGAAGAGTATCTCCGCAACCGGGAGGATATGTTCGCTTCCACAACCAGTTCACTGATGATTGAAGCGAGAGAGTTTAAACCGCTGATCGGGGGACAATATCACCTCACGATGCGTTTTGAATCGGACCCCGCAGAGAAGATTTACGGGATGGGACAGTATCAGCAGGGGTTTCTGAATCTGAAAGGCGCTGATCTGGAGCTGGCCCACCGGAATTCTCAGGCGAGTGTCCCGTTTATGATCTCTTCCCTCGGGTATGGCTTTCTCTGGAACAACCCTTCGATCGGCAGAGTCAGTTTCGCGAAAAACTGCACGACCTGGGAAGCTTACTCGACGAAAAAACTTGATTACTGGATCTGCGCAGGGGATACCCCAGCCATGATCGAAGAATCGTACGCCAAAGTGACGGGAACAGTTCCCATGATGCCCGAGTACGGACTCGGATTCTGGCAGTGCAAGCTGCGCTATCAGACACAGGAAGAACTGCTTGAGGTGGCCAGGGAATACAAGAGGAGAAATATCCCGCTGGACGTCATCGTGGCAGATTTTTTCCATTGGCCGAAACAGGGCGACTGGAGATTTGACGAAACTTACTGGCCGGATCCGGACAGCATGGTCACCGAACTGAAGGAGATGGGAATCGAGTTAATGGTTTCAGTCTGGCCGATGGTTGACTATCTGAGTGAGAATTTTGAGGAAATGAAGGCACGGGGACTGCTCACCCGGGTGGAAAAGGGCGTCAGGATCGACAGTCTGTATATGGGAAATACAGTGCATTATGACGTGACGAATCCGGAAGCAAGGGAGTATGTCTGGGAGAAGATCAGGAAGAATTATTTCAGGAAAGGCATCCGGATTTTCTGGCTCGATGAGGCTGAACCCGAGTATACGGTGTATGATTTTGAAAATTACAGGTATTTCATGGGGACAAACCTGGAGGTCGGGAACATTTATCCTGTGATGTACGCGAAGGGGTTTTATGACGGTATGAAGAAGGAAGGAATGGATCATATCATCAATCTTCTTCGCTGTGCATGGGCCGGCAGCCAGAAATACGGCGCCCTGGTGTGGTCAGGTGATATCCAGTCCAGCTTTTTAAGCATGCGCAGGCAGATCACCGCGGGACTGAATATGGCACTCGCAGGGATTCCCTGGTGGACGACTGACATCGGGGGATTTTTCGGGGGCGACAGCACCGATCCGGATTTCCATGAACTTTTGGTGCGCTGGTTTGAATATGGGACCTTCTGCCCGGTCATGCGTCTCCACGGGTACAGAATGCCTTACCAGCCGCAGTACGGAACGACCGGCGGCGCAGCATGCGTGTCCGGGGCGCCGAATGAGATATGGAGCTACGGGGAAGAAGTAGAAAAGATCCTTGAGCACTATATCCGGATCCGTGAAAATATGCGTCCCTATGTCCGCAGCCTGATGCGCGAGGCACATGAAAAGGGGACTCCCGTTATGAGACCTCTCTTTTATGACTGGCCCGAAGACGAAACCGCGTGGGATATTGAAGACGAATACATGTTCGGACCGGATATCCTGGTGGCTCCGGTGACAGAAATCCGTCAGCAGGGCAGAAGTGTCTATCTCCCGGCAGGTACAAAATGGACGAATGCCTGGACAGGCGAAATCTTCGGGGGCGGCGCCCGGGTGGAAGTGCAGGCGCCTCTGGAACAGATTCCGCTGTTCACTGCAAACGGATATCAGCTCACCCTCTGATGAGGTACCGGAACCTGCAGGCCGGAAATCAGCATTATCGGATAAAGAA
>CACZTA010000216.1 GCA_902783935.1 uncultured Lachnospiraceae bacterium
AGAAGCAGCGAGGTCCGTCGGCGTGATTCAGAAGGATCAGATCCTGAACCTGATCAGGGGCTGAATGAGAAGGAGTTCCGGATGAAAGATATCATTATTATAGGTGCAGGCCCCGCAGGCCTGACCGCGGCAATATATGCGCTCCGTGCGGGCAGAAGCGTCCTTCTGCTTGAGGCGAAGGCGTACGGAGGACAGATCGTCAATACCCCTGAGATCGAAAACTATCCGGGGCTCAAAACAGTGTCGGGATTTGAATTTGCACAGACACTGTATGAACAGGCCATGGCATTCGGGGCAGAGCTGGTCTATGAGACGGCCTGCGGGATCGAAGACAAAGACGGCAGGAAAATCGTCAGGACGACGGCCGGCCATGAATATGAGGCAGGCGCTGTCATTCTCGCAACCGGCGCGCGGAACAGGCCCATGGGCCTCGAGCGGGAGGAAGCGCTCACCGGACACGGCGTGTCCTATTGCGCGACCTGCGACGGCATGTTTTTCCGGAAAAAGGAAGTGGCTGTTTACGGCGGCGGCGATACGGCGCTTGAGGATGCGTTCTTTTTGTCAAATTACTGCAGCAGGGTATATGTGATTCACAGAAGGGATGCATTCCGGGGCAGCATGAAAAACCTGGAGAAGCTGAAGAGCAGGGACAACGTGGAATTTGTGCTGAACGCAAACGTGACGTCGCTTATCGGGGAGACGAAGCTCGAAGCCGTCGAAGTGACGGACACGAAGGACGGGTCGAAGCGGGTGATTCCCGTCGCCGGACTGTTTGTGGCGATCGGGCAGGTGCCCGACAACGGAGCTTTTGCGGGAAGCGTAAGCCTCGATGAAAGAGGCTATATTGAAGCCGGAGAAGACTGCAGGACGGGGACGGAAGGAATCTATACCGCCGGCGACTGCAGGACAAAAGATGTGCGGCAGCTGACGACAGCTGCGGCAGACGGAGCGGTGGCGGCTCTCGCTGCGGCCGCGGGACTGGAGTGAACGATGGGATCTGAATCTGATAAGGCGCTGCTGCTGGACCGTCAGCTGTGTTTTCCGCTTTATGCGGCAGCACGCCGTGTGACCGGCACCTATACGCCATACCTGAAACCACTGGGCATCACCTATACACAGTATCTGGTCTTCCTCGTACTGTGGGAGAAAGACGGCATACCGGTCGGGGAAATCTGTACGAGGCTGTTTCTGGACAGCGGGACGCTGACGCCCCTTCTTAAAAAGATGGAGAAGGAAGGGTACGTCACCCGGGAACGCTGCCGGGATGACGAGCGCTGCGTGATCGTCTCCCTCACTGATAAGGGGCGGGAGATGAAGGACCGCGTGCGGGAAATCCCGCAGGAGATCGGCAGGTGCATCCATCTGTCAGATCAGGAAGCGGAGACCTTATACGGACTTCTCTATAAAATCCTCACAGATGAACGATAAAGCAGGAAAAACGGAAACGGCCGGCAGCCGAAACGCTGCCGGCCGGCTTTTTTGCGGAAGGAGAACGATGTGTCTCTTACTTTTGTTAAAAAGCAATAGCCCTCTATACATTTTTCCGCTATAATCATTCAGAGAAAACGGAAAGGGGTTTGGTTTATGGCCATTTTTTATCATGAGGATTCGAAGATTTTCGATCTCCATACTGACCACACAACCTATCAGATGCAGGTGGACCGTCACCGGATTCTGGTGCATCTATATTACGGAAGAAAGATCCAGGGAGATACGTCTTTTCTTCTCCAGTATTATGACAGGGGGTTTTCGGCAAATGTGAGCGACGCCGGAAACGACCGGACCTATTCGCTGGACTGCCTTCCGCAGGAATACCCCTGCTCCGGAACAGGTGATTTCAGGTCGCCCGCTCTCCGGATTCTTCAGGATACAGTGGACAGCTGCGACCTCAGATATGTTTCCCATGAAATCAGGAAGGGAAAATACAGCCTGAAAGGGCTGCCGGCGGTCTATGCGTCCGAAGACGAGGCGGACACACTGGATGTTATCCTTGAGGACCGCGTGGCGGGCATGCGCGTCCACCTGCTGTACGGGGTGCTCCCGCAGGTTGATGTCATTACGCGGAGCGTCATCATTGAGAATATCGGGACGGAGTGGTTTGAGCTGGACCGCGTCATGACCGCCAACCTGGATCTGATGAGCGGGCATTATGACCTGCTCACTTTCTACGGCCGGCACGGGATGGAGCGGAATCTGAGCAGGAACGAGGTTTCCCATTCATCGCAGATGATCTGCAGCCGCAGGGGCATGTCCTCCCACCAGCAGAACCCGATGATGATTCTTGCGAGAAGGGATACGACGGAGACAGCCGGGCTCTGCTATTCCATGCAGTTCGTTTACAGCGGCGGCTTCATGGGCGTCGCGGAAAAAGACCAGTTCAACATGACGAGGATGCAGCTCGGTCTCATGGAGGAGAAATTCTCCTATCCGATGAAACCGGGGAGTACATTTGTGACGCCGGAAGTCATCATGAGCTGCAGTACGGCGGGACTCGGCGTCCTGTCCAGAAATATCCACAGATGCATCCGCCGCCATGTCTGCAGAGGGCCGTGGCGCGACAAGGTCAGGCCGGTCCTCCTGAACAGCTGGGAAGCGTTCTATGCGGATTTTGACAGTGAAAAGGTCCTTGAGCTTGCCAGACAGGCGAAGGACCTCGATATGGACATGCTGGTGCTGGACGACGGCTGGTTCGGAAAGCGCGACGACGACAACAGCGGCCTCGGCGACTGGTATGTGAACGAGAAAAAGCTCGGGGGAACGCTGGGCGAGCTCGGCCGGAAGATTCACGAAATGGGCCTTCTGTTCGGTATCTGGGTCGAGCCGGAGATGGTGAATGAAGACAGCGACCTCTACAGGCAGCATCCGGACTGGGCCATGACGATTCCCGGCAGGGGGCCTGTCCGCGGCAGGAACCAGCTGGTCCTGGACTTCTCCAGAAAGGATGTGCTGGACGAAATCTTTGAGAGAATCTGCAGGGTCCTCGATGAAGGACAGGTGGATTATCTGAAATGGGACTATAACCGCAGCATCACGGATGTGTATTCCGCCGTCCAGAGCAACCAGGGCGTCGTCCTCTACGACTATATCCTGGGCCTGTATGATTTTCTGGAGAGGCTGAATCAGCGCTATCCGGATATGCTGATCGAAGGCTGCAGCGGGGGAGGCGGCCGCTTTGACGCGGGCATGCTGTACTACACGCCGCAGATCTGGTGCAGCGATAATACGGATGCGATCGACCGGCTGCGGATCCAGTACGGGACATCCTTCGGGTACCCGGCGTCGGTTGTGGGCGCCCATGTATCGGCGGTCCCGAATGAACAGTGCGGCCGAGTAACGCCGCTTAAGACGAGGGGCGTCGTGGCCATGTCCGGATCGGGATTCGGCTACGAGCTGAATCCGGCCGTCCTCAGCGATGAAGAAAAGCAGGAGATCCGTGAGCAGATCAGGGAAGTCAGGCGCTTTGCGCCGCTGATTTTAAACGGCGACCAGTACAGGCTGACAAATCCCGTCAAAGATTATGTATCTGCATGGATGTTTGTTTCGCAGGACAAGAGCGAAGTGCTGGTCAGCGCAGTGGCATCGGAAGTCCATTTTAACCAGCCGGTCTCGTATGTCAGGCTGATGGGGCTGGATCCCGAAGCGGTTTACTGCAGGGATGACGGACGGGAATATCCGGCGGGTGCCCTGATGGAAGCGGGCCTTCCGGTGCCGCTTGAAAAGGGCGAATACCGCTGCTATCAGACATATCTGAAGAAGAAACAGTGATAAACGGGCAGGGGGAAGATCAGATGGGGGAGTTTAATTACGAAATACTCGGGAACCCGGAAATATTCTGTGAGGGAAGGCTTTCCCCTCATGCGGATGCCGCGGCGTACCGGTCGGAGGAGGAAGCGCTCCGTGAAGAAGGAAGCGCTTTCCGCCTGTCACTTGACGGAAAATGGAAATACCGGTATGCCTCCTGCGTGCAGGATGCACCGAAGGATTTTATGCGGACGGACGGGGCGGAAGATCCCTGCAGAAGCTGGGGGGAGATCACGGTGCCCGGCCATCCGGAGCTTCAGGGATACGGAAGTCCCCAGTATGTGAACACGCAGTACCCGTGGGACGGACACGAGGATATCCGCCCGGGAGAGATTCCGGTGCTGTTTAACCCGGTCGGGAGTTATGTAAAGTACTTTACCCTGCCGGAGGGGTTCCTTCAGGACGGACTGGTCCTGCGCCTTGAGGGAGCCGAGAGCGGGACGGCCGTCTGGCTGAACGGCAGCTACGTCGGTTATACGGAAGACAGCTTTACGGCGCATGAGTTTGACCTGGTACCGTATGTGAGAGAGGGAGAGAACAAACTCGCGCTTCAGGTTTTCCGCTTTACGTCCGGAAGCTGGTGCGAGGACCAGGATTTCTTCCGCCTGTCCGGAATTTTCCGTTCCGTGAGCCTCATCACGAAGCCGCGTGTGCATATCGAAGATGTGCGGATCCGCACCGACCTGTCAGAGGATTATACGGAAGCGGTGCTCCGCGTGAATGCAAAGCTGAAGGGAGACGGGACCGTGAAAATCCGCCTGCTGGATGCGGCGGCAGATCCGGAGACCCTGCACCTCGTTCCGGGCACGGAAGTGCTTTCGGGAGAACTGGCCGGTGACGAAAGGGACGGGGAAGGCTGCCTGCTGGCGGCGGGTGCATTCCCCCTGTCTTCACCGAGGCTCTGGAGCGCCGAAGCGCCGGAGCTCTACCTGCTCCTCCTGGAAGTCTTTGACGCGGACGGCGTCATGACGGAGACCGTGAGACTTGACGCGGGGTTCCGCGAATTCCGCATGTCAGATGACCACATCATGCTCCTGAACGGGAAGCGCATCGTCTTCTGCGGCGTGAACCGCCACGAATTCAGCAGCCGCAGCGGCAGGGCCGTCACGGAGAAGGAGATGCTGAAAGATCTTCTGACGATGAAGCGGAATAATATCAATGCCCTCCGGATGAGCCACTATCCGAACCAGAGCGCCATGTACAGACTCTGCGACCGGCTGGGGATCTATGTGATTGACGAGACGAATCTCGAGACGCACGGGACGTGGGACGCCTTTGTGCGCGGGGTCCGCGATCAGTCATTCGTCCTGCCCGGTGACCATGAGGAGTGGCGGGGACTGGTGCTCGACCGGGCCTCGTCGATGTTCGAGCGGGATAAAAATCACGCCTGCATCCTCATCTGGTCATGCGGAAACGAATCTTTCGGCGGCCGGAACCTCTATGAGATTTCGCAGTATTTCCGCGGTGCGGATGATACGCGCCTCGTCCACTATGAGGGGATCTGCCACGACAGAAGCTGGCCGGACACATCGGATATGGAGAGCCGGATGTATCCGTCCGTGAAGGAGATCCGCGCATGGCTTAAGGAACACAGGGATAAGCCGTTTGTGTGCTGTGAGTATACCCATGCAATGGGAAATTCATGCGGCGCGATGCGGAAGTATACGGACCTGGCCCTTGAGGATCCGCTGTACCAGGGCGGGTTCATATGGGATTATATAGACCAGACGCTGACGAAAAAAGACCGCTTCGGCTGTGAGTATGAGGCTTACGGCGGAGATTTCGGGGAGCGGCCGACTGACTGGGACTTTTCGGCGAACGGAATTGTCTCCGGCGGAGATGAGAGAAAACCCACCCCGAAGATGCAGTCCGTAAAGTATAATTACCAGCCGTTCCTGATCCGCGTGGATGCCCGGGCGCTGAAAGCGGAGATACGGAATCTGATGCTGTTTACGGATGCGGAAAAATTTGATATATTCCTTTCTGCAGAACGTTACGGGGAGGAGCTGTTCCGCGTGAAAACGCCGCTTTCCCTCGCACCCGGCGAAAAAGCGGAGCTTGATTTTGAAGGCAGCGGGATCCCGGCGGTCCCTGACAGCGGGGAAACAGTCCTCAGGGTAAGCGTCTGCCTGAAGAATGATACACCCTATGCGGAAGCAGGCTATGAGGCCGCTTTCGGCGAAGGTGTGCGGGGCAGGTTTGAAGGGCCTGAGAGCGGGAGCGGGGACGACCGGGAAACAAATGAGACGGCGGCGCTCTCCGGACACGGTGAAGGAGAAGGGCAGCAGGAAGAGAAGCCGCTCTTCACCGTGACGGAAGGAACAAATAACTGGGGCGTCAGAGGAGAGAATTTTGAAGTATTATTCTCTTACCTGACCGGCGGGATGATCTCCTACAGGATGAACGGCAGGGAGCTTCTCGAGGGTGCCGTCCGGCCGAATTTCTGGAGGGCGCCGACCCAGAACGATATCGGAAACGGCATGCCGGCCCGCTGTGCGCAGTGGAAGATTGCGAGCAGCTATGCCTCCTGGAAAAGGGAAATGCAGGCCGGCTTCGATCACCTGATGCCGCCGGCTGTGCCTGTGACAGAGAAGACCGGGAATTCTTTCCGGATCACTTTTACGTATAAACTGCCGACGGTGCCGGCAGCCGAAGTGAAGCTCTCGCATGAGGTGTTCGTAAACGGGACAGTGAAAACGACGCTTATTTATGATCCGGTCAGAGGCCTGCCCGCCATGCCGGAGTTCGGCGTCATGTTGAAGATGAATGCGGATTACAGCCGCCTGACGTGGTATGGCTACGGGCCGGAAGAGACATATGCGGACCGGATGGAGGGGGCAAAGCTCAGCCTTTACAGCGGCGATGCCGCCGGCCAGGCCGCGGCTTATGTCCTGCCGCAGGAAACCGGCAATCACGCCTGTACGAGATATGCGGCAGTGACGGATAAAGAGGGCCGGGGACTCCTGTTTGTCTGCGACCCGTCTGTTAAGAATCCCTATGTGGGCAGAGAAGCGGTCATGAGCACGGGAATGTCCTTCTCGGCACTTCCGTGGACGCCGGATGAACTGGAAAATGCGGCTCATCGCCATGACCTCCCTCATGTCCACCATACAGTCGTGAGGCTCAGCCTCGGACAGATGGGTGTCGGGGGCGATGATACATGGGGTGCGCTTACGCACCCGGAATATCTGCTGGATCCGTCCGGCAGAATGAGATTTTCTTTCTATATGAAAGGCCTGTGACAGAACCGGAAAAACGCCTGTCCGAAGGCTGAAGATGAAAGCGAGGAATAAGAAAAGATGCGGAAGGTTGTAAAGTTCGGGGGCAGTTCTCTGGCGGATGCCGGCCAGTTCAAAAAGTCAGTGGATATCATCCGCGCGGATGCATCCCGCGTGTATGTGATACCGAGCGCCCCCGGAAAACGTTTTCCGGCGGATACGAAGGTGACAGACCTCCTGATCCGGACGTATGAGACGGTGGCTGCGGGGAATGATCCCGGCGAACTCCTCTCCCGGATCAGGGGCAGATATGAGGACATCATTGAAGGCCTCGGAATGAACTATTCTCTTGACGAGGATTTTGAGGAAATAGAACGGGTCCTGCGCGAGGATCCCACACTTGATTATACCGCTTCCAGGGGAGAATACCTGAACGGGAAGATTCTGGCGGAATATCTCGGATTTCCTTTTGTGGATCCCTTTGAGACGATCTTCTTTAATGAAGAGGGACAGCTGAACTCCTATAAGACGGAAAAAGTTCTCTCTCTCCGTCTCTCGGGGACGGATCATGCCGTTATCCCGGGTTTTTACGGCCAGGGGAAAGACGGAAAGGTCAAGACTTTTTCAAGAGGCGGTTCGGACATCACGGGTTCAATCGTCGCCGGGGCGGCGAAAGCGGATGTCTATGAAAACTGGACGGATGTTTCGGGATTCCTCGTGGCGGATCCGAGAATTATCCGTGATCCGGTGGCGATCCACACCATAACCTACAGGGAACTCCGGGAGCTCAGCTACATGGGGGCTTCCGTGCTGCATGAGGAAGCTATTTTCCCCGTGCGTTCAAAGGGGATTCCCATCAATATCCGGAATACGAACAAACCGGACGATGAAGGCACATGGATTGTGGAGAGCACGGCCCGGAAGCCGAAATATACGATTACCGGCATCGCCGGGAAAAAGGGGTTCTGTGCCGTCCTGATCTCGAAGAGCATGATGAATTCCGAGATCGGGTTCGGACGGAAGGTGCTGGAGGCATTTGAAGAAAACCGCATATCATTTGAACATATGCCTTCCGGTATAGATACCATGACGATCGTGGTTCACGAGAGCGAGTTTGTCGACAAGGAGCAGCGGGTCGTTTCCGCAATCCACAGGCTGTCGCAGCCGGATTCGATCGAGATTGAATCGGGCCTTGCCCTGATCGCGGTTGTCGGCCGCGGAATGCGGTCCGTCCAGGGCACGGCGGCCAGGATTTTTTCGGCGCTGGCCCATGCTCGCGTAAATGTGCGGATGATTGACCAGGGGTCATCGGAGCTCAACATCATAATCGGTGTCGCAAATGAAGACTTTGAGACTGCGATCCGCGCGGTTTATGCGATTTTTGTGGACACACAGCTTTAAGGCGGAATGAAGGGAAATGATATATTTGACAGCATGACTTCGTATTACAATATGCTGTCAGAAGCAAACAGGAAAATAGCGGACTGTCTCTTCCGAAATAAGGACAGGGCCGTGTATATGACGATATCGAAGCTCGCAGAGGAAAGTGGCGTCTCGGTTGCAACGGTGACGAGATTCTGCAGGACGCTGGGATACGCGGGATTTCATGAGTTCCGGGTGGATATGGCGAAAACGTGCAGTGCGTATCCGGAGGGCGGTGTCCTGGGTGAGGACATGCAGCGGTCCGGCCCGGAAACAGAAGAAACGGACTTCGAGTCTTTCAGGATAAACCTGTTCAGATTGCATACGGACTCCATCCGGCAAACCCTGGATTCCCTGCAGGAGGAAGACTTAAATGCCGCCGTACAGATCCTGGTTAACGCCCGCCGGGTCTTTGTGACGGGCAGGGCGGGGAGCGCCGCGGCGGCCAGGGCGGCGGTCAGCCGTTTCCTGACCCTGTCGGGGAAATTCATCTGTGTTGAGAACCCGTATGAAGAGACGACCTATATGGCCCTCGGCGGTGCGGACGATGCCGTTCTCAATTTTTCTTATTTCGGATCCGTCAGGGACAGTCTGGAAAATCTGCGCAGCGCACGTGAGCATGATATGAAAATTGTTGTTGTCACGCATTTCCGCCAGTCACCTGCTGCGGAACTTGCGGACGCGGTGCTTCTGTGCGGAGGGACCGGGGAGCCGGCGAGGGCGCTGGAGATGAATGTGCGGACTTCTCAGATGCTCCTGATCGATGCCCTCTATCAGAAATACAGGGAAGAGGACAGTGAGGCGGCCGGCATGCATTACGGGAAGATTGTACAGGCACACCGGAGAAAACTTCTGTAGAGAAGCGGATACAGGCTGAAATGCGCCGAAAACATATTTCTTGTGCCTGAAGCTTCCTGAGACACAAGACCTTGTTGTTGCAGGCGGAGCTGAAGAGAGCGTATAATATAAAGATGAGTTATATTGTGTTTGATCTCGAATGGAATCAGTGCCCTTACGGCAAACAGGCTGAGAATCCGCTGCTTCCTTTTGAGATTATTGAGATCGGAGCGGTCAGGCTCAACGAAGCGAGGGAAAGCACAGGGTCTTTCCATGCGCTTGTGAAACCGTGTGTCTACAGACGGCTGCATTACCAGACCAGCCGGGTAATCGGGCTCAGCGAAGAAGATCTGCAGAAGGGCATTCCTTTTACGGAGGCGGCGGAAGCATTTCTTGAATTCTGCGGGGAAGACCCGGTATTCTGCACATGGGGGACGCTGGACCTGACGGAGTTTCAGCGGAATCTGCGTTTTTACGATATGCTGGACAGGCTTCCCGGGCCGATTCTGTATGAAGATGTCCAGAAGCTGTTTGCGATTCAGTTTGAGACGCGCGCTGACAGACGGTCTCTCTCATATGCGGTGGAATTCCTGAACCTGCCTGAAGAGGAAGCTTATCATCTCGCAAGTGCAGATGCGGAATACACTGCCAGGGTTTTCCGGAGAATTTCACCGGTCATCGCGAAAAAGAATTATTCCGTTGATTGTTTTCAGAATCCGAAAACGAGAGATGAAGAACTCCGCCTGAAATATGACACATACGAAAAGTTTATCTCTCGTGAGTACGAGGCACGCGAGGATGTGATGAATGATGCACATGTAACGGCTGTGCATTGTTTTTTGTGTCACAGAAACGTTAAGCGCGTGATCCGTTTTTTTGCAGACGGAGGGGGAAGAAATTATCTGGCGGCGGGGCTTTGCCCGGATCACGGCTATGTGAAATGTAAAGTCCGCGTCAGAGAAGCCCAGAGCGGAAAGTATTACGCAATCCGGACGACAAAAATGATCAGTGAAGAGGAAATGCAGAGGCTGAGAGCGAAACAGGTCATGCTCAGGGTAAAGAAGCAGAACAGAAGAAAATGACGGAAATTGTTAACATTTTGTTATAAACAGCCGTCCTCTGTTCACACTTTTGTCATGGATGGCCGCTATAATCGTTCCTATTCTAGCAAAGTACGTTGGTCATATTTGCGCAGGCTGCATAGAATAAAGGAGTTACAGTTGTGAAGAAAAGAAACCAGCTTGTCAGCGCACTTTTAACAGGTGTCCTGGTGACCGGGATGGGGTCGGCCACGATCGGAACGCCTGTTTTAGTTACGGCTGAGGGGACCGAATCGCAGACTGAAGAAGCGGGTGAAGAGATCATTGCGGAGGAACCGGAGGAGGAGGAGTCTTACGAAGACGTCTCTCCGGAACCTGCTGCGGCCGGAGAATCAGGTGAAGATGATTCCGAAATGACGGATTCCGAAGCGATAGATTCCGAAGCGACAGATTCCGAAGCGACAGACTCCGGAGTGACAGATTCCGAAGCGACAGATTCCGGGGCAGCGGATTCCGGGCTGACGGATGACGAATTGACGGATTCTGAACTGACAGATTCCGAATTAACAGATTCCGGAACGGAATCGGGGACGGAGTCGGGCACGGAATCGGGGACGGAATCCGGAACGACAGATACGGAGCCGGAGATTCCGACAGATTCCGGCGCGGAACCGGTGATAGAGGAGCCCACGGACTCCGGGACGTCTGAAACAGACCCTGACGACGAAGAAGAAAAGAAACGGCAGGAAGAAGAGCGCAGGAGAGCTGAAGAAGAGAAGAAACGGCAGGAAGAAGAGCGCAGAAAAGCCGAGGAAGAAAAAAAGAAGCAGGCAGAACAGCAGCGCATAGAAGCCGAGCAGGAACGAAAGAAGGCTGAGGAGGAACAGCGCAGGAAAGCCGAAGAAGAAAAGCGCAAAAAAGAAGAAGAAGAAAAGAAGAAGAAGGAAGAAGAAAAGCGCAAAAAGGAAGAAGAAGAGAAGAAGAAAGCCGAAGAAGAAAAGAAGAAAAAGGAAGAAGAAGAGAAGAAAAAGAAGGAAGAAGAAGAAAAGAAAAAGAAGGAAGAGGAAGCCCTGAGACAGGCGGCTTACCGGGAGTATTATACAGGGACATATGTCGTGTCAGATATACAGCGGAGACTGGCGCTGAACGTCGGATTCCGCAAGATCCCGAAGAAGTTTGCCATCGCTTACGGGAGCGACCAGATTAATATATATGAAGGCAAAGGGGACGAAACGCGTGTCGTCGGCACACTGGATAAGGGCGGCCTCTGCTATATTATTGATGATGAAAAAGAACCCTGGATATTTATCGAATCAGGGGATGTCAGAGGTTTCATTTCCCGGGATGCGATAAAAACAGGAAAAAGCGTCAACGTGCT
>CACZTA010000217.1 GCA_902783935.1 uncultured Lachnospiraceae bacterium
AGACTACAAGGACAGCCGGAGCCAGGCCGAGCAGGCAAAGTATATGCAGGCCAGCCGGTCTCTTGAGAACGGCGATTATGAGACCGCTGCTGTCCAGTTTGCCGCACTGAAGGAGGACGGTGACGATGCCGAGAATCTGAACGCGGCGAAATATGAAGTGGCGCAGAAGGCAATGGAAGCCGGTGATTATGATGCAGCTGCGAATCTGTTTTCAAAGCTCGGCGGCTACGGAGACAGCGCGGAGATGGTTACCGAGTCCCAGTACCAGGATGCTGCCGCGGACATGGCTGCAGGCGACTATGCGGCGGCCGTCAGTACCCTGACAGCGCTGAACGGGTATAAGGACAGCAATGACCTGCTGAAGGAAGCGAAGTACCAGATGGCCGGTGAAGCGGCAGACGGAAACTCGTTTACAAGCGCACTGGAACTCTATACAGAGCTGAGCAACGAAGGTTATAAGGACAGCGAGAGTAAGATCTCCGAGACGAAATACCGCCAGGCTGATTATTATCTCGCCAACGGCGAATATGAAGCGGCGGTCAACGGTTTCCGCAGCCTCGGCGATTACAGCGACAGTGTGGAGCGGATGCTCGGTGCGCGGAGCGAAAAAGCGCTGGAGGATGCAAAGAACGGAAATTATGATGAAGCGCTCGATACACTCTATGAGATCTACGGCTACGGAAGCACTGCAGACCAGATCTATGAGGTGAAGTATCTCGAAGCGCAGCGCGCACAGCAGAGCGGCGACTTCGCTTCGGCAATTGAAAAGTTTACGGCACTCGGCGATTACGGCGACAGCAAAGCCCAGCTGACGGAGACCAGATATCTCTCGGCACAGAAGCTTTATGAAGACGGAGAATATGAGGACGCCCTGAAGGCATTCCAGAAGGTCGGTGATTATAAAGACGCGGGCATTATGGCTGTTGAATGTGAAGCCGTCCTCGCAGGCGGCGGAAGCACGCTTCCGGAAGTTACTGATTCAGCAGCGGAATCTGCTGCCGAGCCGGTTGCCGCTGTGACAGAGTCCGGCGCAGAAGCGGTGCCGGGCGCTGAGTCAGCCGCGGAAGCGGTTCCGGGCGTTGAGTCTGCTGCAGAAGCAGTCTCAGGCGTTGAGTCAGCCGCAGAAGCGGTCTCAGGTGTTGAGTCAGCTGCCGCTGCAGTTCCTGTGACAGCAGAGCCGGTCCTGACAGAATCAGGCCTTGCGGACTCCGGTATGGAAGCCGCTGAAGCAGCCGTATCGGAAGTTGAAGTGGCCGCATCGGAAATTGAAGCGGCGGTGTCGGAAGTTGAAGCAGTTATCTCCGAAGCGGCGGAAGCAGTCGAGTCCGCCGCGGAACCGGTCATCGAAGTTGCTCCGGCGGCTGCTGAATCGGATATGGAAGCCGTCCTGTCGGAAGCGGCGGAAGCTGTCGTAACGGAAGCTGCTTCAGAAGCCGAATCCGCAGCAGAGCCGGTCGCCGAAGCGATCAGGTCAGCCGATGTGATGGATGTGGATGCCGTTTTCCCGGCAGCATCGGAAGCTGCGCTGTCAGCAGCTGAGACAGTTGAAGAAGAAACAGCTGCCGCTGTCGAATCAGGGGTGGAGCCGATCATCGCGGTTGCACCGGAAGCGGCGGAGTCTGAAGTCGGACGGGTCATAGAAGAGGCTTATGAGGCCGTCGAGTCGGCTGCTGAATCTGTTGCTGAAGCGGTGGAAGCGGCTGAATCAAAAGCGGAGGATTTCTTCGTCCCGACACATGAGCCGACAGTAGAGGCACTGCTCGCCGGAGCACTTGCGTCAGCCGCTCCTGAAGCGGAGTCCGGAGCAGAGGAACCGGCAGCGGAGATCCCGGCGGCGGGATCAGCGCCGGAAGAGGCATTTTCGAATGCGGAAAAAACAGACCTGATGTCGGAAGTGGAATCGCTGATTTCTGAGGCGGCAGATTCCATGATGATGTAAAGTAAGAGATGATAAAACGGCTCCTCCTTAACGGAGGGGCCGTTTTTTAAAGCAGCTAATTTATGAATTGCGGATCAGTCATAGAGAAGCGTGGAGAAGTAGCGCTCACCCGTGTCCGGGAGCAGCGTGACGACGCGCTTCCCTTTCCCGAGCTCGCGGGCCATCTTCAGGGCGACGAAGACATTTGTCCCGCTGGAGATGCCGCAGAGGATCCCTTCCTCGCGGGCCAGCCGCTTCGTTGTTTCAAGCGCCTCTTCATCGGTGACGATCTGGATGTCATTGATGATGCTCAGGTCAAGGATAGGCGGGATGAGTCCGTCCCCGATCCCCATCTGGATATGGGAGCCGATTCCGCCGCCGGAGAGGATAGCGGCATTTTCAGGTTCCGCAGCAATGATCCGGATATCCGGATTATATTTTTTCAGGACAGTGCCGATCCCGGTCAGGCTGCCGCCGGTGCCGATCCCGGAGCAGAAGCCGTCGATCGGGCCGTCTGCGTCGCGGACGATCTCGATGCCGGTATGCAGCAGGTGGGCGGCTGTGTTGTCGGGATTGGAGAACTGGTCGGGTACGAATACGCGCGGGTCTTCCTCTGCCATCTGCTTAGCCTTGCGGATGCATTTGTCAATGCACTCGCCGATATCGCCTTTGTCGTGAATAAGGATGAGCTCGGCGCCGTACTGCCGGATCAGCAGCCTGCGCTCGCGGCTCACGGAGTCGGGCATAATAATGACAACCTTGTAGCCCTTGACGGCGCCGACGAGGGAGAGGCCGATTCCCTGATTGCCGCTGGTCGGTTCCACGATGATCGAGCTTTTCGTGAGCAGGCCTTTCCGCTCGGCGGCTTCGATCATGTTGAGGGCGGTGCGCGTCTTCACGGATCCGCCGATGTTGATCCCCTCATATTTGACGAGCACTTCGGCGTCCCCGTCACCGGTCAGGCGGTTCAGGCGGATAAGCGGCGTATTGCCTACGGCCTGCAGAACATTATCAAAATACATGGTTTCGATTACCTCGCTGTTTTCTGTAAAGTCTTAAAGAGATGCGGAACAACGCACCGTTTCTATTCTACAGGAGATTACCGGCCGGGACAAGAGCCATTCTTGAATCGTAAAGGAGCCTGCCATGATCAGGAAAAATCAGATATTGAAACTGTACGGGGAGAATTATAAAGAGATGACGAAGCAGCTGCTCCGGGCGGCGGATCTCGCGGGACGGATCCCGTCTAAGGAGACAGTTATCGGTATGAAACCGAATCTCGTCTGTCCGACGCCGGCTGATTACGGCGCTACCACACATCCGGAGATCATTGCCGGGATTATTGAGTACCTGCAGGAGAATGGATACCGAAGGATCCTGATCGCCGAGGGCTCATGGGTGGGCGACCGCACGTCGGACGCTTATGAGTACTGCGGATACCGGGCACTCTCTGAGACGTACGGGGTTCCCTTCATCGATACGAAGAAGGAGAGCGCACACACAGAGAACTGCGCAGGGATGGACCTGAAGATCACCGATGTCACGAAGAGGATCGGTTTTCTGATCAACGTGCCCGTGATGAAGGGACACTGCCAGACGAAGGTCACCTGTGCGCTCAAGAACATGAAGGGGCTGCTGCCGGACTCGGAGAAGCGGCGCTTTCACCGGATGGGCCTTCACAAGCCGATCGCACACCTTGCGACAGTACTGAAGCCTGATTTTATTGTCACAGACCATATCTGCGGCGATCTGGATTTCGAGGAGGGCGGCAACCCGGTTGTGCGGAACTGCATCATGGTGTCGCTCGATCCCGTCCTCACGGACAGCTATGTGTGCAGCCTGATGAACTATACGCCTGACGACGTGCCGTATGTCCGGCTGGCGGAGAAACTCGGGTGCGGGTCGGCGGACCTCGCACAGGCGGAGATTATCTGCCTGAACGGGGCAGGGGAGGAAGAGCAGCTGCCGGTCCGGAGGCGCATCCTGGATGTCGCCTATCTCGCGGACGAAGTTGATTCCTGCAGCGCGTGTTACGGGAACCTGATCCCCGCGCTCTGCCGCCTGAAGGAAGAAGGGCTCCTGGAGAATCTGAAAGAGCGGATCGCAATCGGACAGGGACACCGGGGAAAGCACGGCGTACTCGGGGTCGGGCAGTGCACGAAAGGATTTGATGTATCGGTCCCGGGATGTCCCCCGGACGAGGAAACCATTTATCAGGGGCTGAAAGCTTATCTCAGTAATAAATAAAAGCGCCGGGTTCATAATAATACTCCGGACAGAAAAATACTGCAGGCAGCCGGGATCCGGGATGCCTGCAGTTCTTCATTTTATTCTGTTTTGTCAGCGAACCTTTTTGAAGTATTCCTTCGTCGACGTGATGATGACGCCGGAAAGCAGCAGCAGTGAAATCAGGTTCGGGATGGCCATCAGGCCGTTCAGCGTGTCGGAGATGTCCCACATCAGCGTTCCGCTTCCGGTAGCGCCGACGATGCAGAACAGTACGAAGATGACTTTGTAGACCGTGCTGACGATCTTGTTTTCATTTGTCAGGTAAGCCCAGCAGCGCTCGCCGTAGTAGCTCCAGCCGATGATTGTGCTGAGCGAGAAGAACAGGAGGCTGACCTGAATCACGAGACCGCCGATATGGCCGGGAAGAATCATGTTGAAGGCCTGGGCTGCCGCAGCGCCCTTGGAAGCAAATGCGTCGAGGCCGCCCTCCGTATTGAGGACGCCGGACATGACGACTGCCAGGCTGGTGATCGTACAGATCACGATGGTGTCCACGAAGACTTCAAAGATGCCCCAGACGGCCTGTTCGCAGGGTTCCTTTGTCGATGAAGCGGAGTGCGCGATCGGTGCGGAACCGAGACCGGCTTCGTTGGAGAAAACGCCGCGCGCGACACCCTGACGGATGGCGAGCATCATGGCATAGCCGAAGACGCCGCCGCCGACTGCCTTGAGATTAAAAGCGCCGCTGATGATAGAGGCAAATGCTGCCGGCAGGGAAGTGATCCGGAGCAGGATAATGGCGATGCCGGCGAGGATATAGAATGCGGACATGAAGGGGACCATGTAGGAAGTCACCTGGCCGATTCTCTTTACGCCGCCGAGTATAACGACCGCGACGATGACCGCGAGAACAATTCCCGTGATGAGGGGCCTGACGCCGAACAGCGTCTTGATGGAACCGGAGACTTCGCTGCTCTGGGCGATGTTGCCGATACCGAAGCTCGCAATGCCGCCGAGGACGGCGAAGACGATCGCAAGCCATTTGAAGTTCTTGCCGAGACCCCTTTCAATCGAGTACATCGGGCCGCCGTGATGCGTGCCGTCGGGCTCTACCTGGCGGTACTTGACGGCCAGCAGGATTTCTGCATATTTTGTGCACATGCCGAAGAATGCGGATACCCACATCCAGAAAACAGCACCCGGGCCGCCGGTGAAGATCGCGCCTGTTACGCCGGCGATATTGCCGGTGCCGACAGTACTTGCGAGTGCGGTTGATACCGCTTCAAACGGCGAAAGGTTGGAGCCGTGGTCCTTGTCGCTTTTCCGGAAGACTGTACCGATCGTGTTTTTCATGGCATAGCCGAAATAACGGACCTGGACGCAGCCGGTGCGGATCGTCAGGTAGACGCCGGTTCCGACCAGCAGGATAAGCATGATCGGGCCCCAGGCAAAACTGTTGACGGCGCTGTTTACTTTTGTTACGCCTTGTACGAAGTTTTCCATAATACCCCCTTAGTAAAAATAATGATTTGCGGACACTGCCGCACGTAAACACAGTGATGTTTCACCGCATTTAAGTGATAAAGCGCCGCTTGAAATAAAAAAGAGAGCCCGCACAGACATACAGGAACGGGAGTCTCTGTTTTATCCGGAAATGGCGGACGCCATATACCCTTATGAGTGTAATGGACAAATCGGGATAGCGCAAGACTAAATTTCAAGTCATTCGGAAAAGATCCGGCAGAAGCTGCGCGCCTCTGCCGGAATGATTACCAGGCTCTCTGGGGTTTGTCCAGGTTCGGATTTTCGAAGAACTCGTCCATGGGATCTTTCTTTTTCGCTGTTTTTTTCGTGCTTTTTTTTGCAGCGGTTTTCTTCCGTGCGCCGCCGGAGACAAGTCCGAGATCGTCTTCCGCAAGGGGAGCAACCAGGTTTTCGGTGTCATTTTTTCTGATTTCGTTATCCATAGTATGGAAACCTCCTTGAAAATTATAATGTTCGTAAATTATGCGCTGCGGTTGGCCGCGTACCACCGGATGACCGCTGCGGTAATGATGACGGCATAACCGGCAAAACTCATCCTGTCCGGGATCTCGTGCAGAAAAGCCGCACCCCAGATGCCCGCGAAGATCACCTGGGAATAATCAAAGACGGAGATCTCCTTTGCCGGCGCGAGGGAATAGGCTTTCGTGACGGAGAGCTGCCCGAGGGCTGCGGCCATGCCCGCACAGAGCAGCCAGATGAACTGCATGGAGCTCATCGGTTTAAACGAGAAGAGCATCTGCGGGAGACAGACCAGCATGGAGAAGACCGAGAAAAAGAATACGATCACCGGTCCGCGCTCGCCTCTCAGACGCAGCTTTCTCAGAATAGTATACGCAGTCCCCGCTGAAAATCCACCGAATGCGCCGATGAGGGCCGGCAGGGATGCGACGCCCCTCGTCGGCCTGATGACGAACAGCGCGCCCGCAAAAGCCAGGATGACGCAGAGGATATCCAGCTTCTTCGGCATTTCCTTCAGGATGAAGACGGACATGAGGATGGCAAAAAACGGCGCCAGTTTGTTGAGGATGTTCGCGTCTGCGATCGCCAGGCGGTCAATCGCCGTAAAATTGGCGAGAATGCCGATGACGCCGAAAAGGCTGCGGAGCATGAGAAGCGGCAGGCTGTCTCTCCGGAAGGAGAATCTTTCTTCCGAGCGGAAGAGGACGACAGCTGCGATCACGGCTGCAACGGCATTCCGGAAAAATGCTTTTTCCATCGTCGGCAGGTCGCCGGCCATCCTCACAAAGAAAGACATGAGGGAGAAGCCGGCGGCTTCCAGGAGAATAAACAGGATCGCTTTTGTATGTCCGGACATATTACTGCTCCGTCTGCTCCGGAAGCTTTACGCAGAGCATGGTCGCGTCGTCAAACTGGGGAGCGCCGTTCATGTATTTATAGAAAGCATCATTGACTGTGTGGACAATCGTCTCCGGTTCTGCACCGGGATTCACGTTAAGTGCTTCGAGCATGCGGTCCGTGCCGAAGAATTCGGCTTGCCGGTTCTGGCACTCCGGTATACCGTCCGTGTAGACGAAAAGGGTGTCGCCCGGCCTGAGCTGGAGCTCATATTCCTGATACTTCATCCCTTCGAGTTCGCCGATGACAAACCCGTGGCGGTCCTTCAGCAGTTTGAATTTGCCGCCTGCCTTTCTCAGGGCCGGGTATTCGTGACCGGCGTTGGCTGCTTTCAGGAGGCCCGTCTTCAGATCAAGAATACCGCACCACACGGTGATGAACATTTCCTGCTGGTTATTGCGGCAGATTGTATTGTTGGCCTTCTCAAGCA
>CACZTA010000218.1 GCA_902783935.1 uncultured Lachnospiraceae bacterium
GGGTGCCTGTCACCTTTAAAGGGTGCCTGTCACCTTGCTCCCATCGTCATCTGAAAGACAATGACGGAGCAAGGTGACAGGCACCCCGTGTTTTATTTCACGTAAACCAGATACCGGAGCATGACCATGTAGTGGCAGAACGTCCCCGCCATTATGAACACATGGAAGATCTCATGCGAACCGAAGTATATATGATTCTCATCGAATTTTTTCGGATGCATGGCATAAATCACCGCACCGACAGAGTACGCAATTCCCCCTGAAAGAAGCCATATGAAAGCGCCCGCCGGCAGCGCCGCGAGAATCGGTTTCATGGCAAAGACGCAGAGCCAGCCCATCAGGACATACAGAACGGAGGAGATCCATTTGGGGCATGTGATCCAGAGGAGCTTGACGGCGATCCCCAATGCTGCACATGTCCAGATGGCAATCAGCAGCCGGGTCCCGACAGTCCCCTTAAGTGCCGTCAGGCAGACCGGCGTATAAGTTCCGGCGATCATGACGGATATAGAGGAATGATCGATTTTCCTCAGTATCGTCGTCGTCCGGAGGCTCCCCACAAACGTATGGTAAGTGGTGCTTGCTGCATACAGGAGGCATGCGGCAGCAATGAACACACACATGCCGGCAACTGTCGCGGCTGATCCGTACGCACGGGCTCTCTCAATAAGCGGGCCGGCCCCGATCGCGGTGAGCACAAGCCCTGCAAAATGCGTCAGAGATGACCCCGGTTCCCGGATTTTCAGTGAAATCGTCTCCGGACGTTCCCCGAATCTCGTGTTTTCCCTGCGTTTTCTGCTCTTTACCGGTCCTGCCTTCATCGCTGCCGAGCCCGTCATGTTTCGCCGCTCCTTTCTGTACGTAGTTTTTATTACCGCATATCGATATTTAAATACTACACCTCCTGCCGTTATCTGTCAACACTTGATGTGGTTTTGTTTACTACATCACGGGATGTGGCCTCTTGTTCCCTTCGCCTGCCTGTTTTTCTCCCTCAGTACCTGCAGCCGCTCGGCAAGCCTCGTATTCCGCGCCACCGCCGCATTATTCATGACCGCCAGCCGCACCGCCCGCTTCTGGCCGATCAGCACAAGAATCCGCTTCGCCCGCGTCACGCCCGTATATAGCAGGTTCCGCTGCAGCATGACATAGTGACTCATCAGCACCGGCATGACGACAATCGGAAATTCCGCCCCCTGCGCCTTGTGGACGGTCGTCGCATAAGCCAGGACAAGTTCATCCAGTTCCGAGATATCATAGGTCACCTCCCGTCCGTCAAAATTCACGGTCAGTTCACGCTCTTCCGTATCGACGCGGGTAATAAACCCGATATCCCCGTTAAAGATGTCCTTATCATAATCATTCCGGATCTGCATGACTTTGTCGTTCAGCCGGAACTCCACGCCGGACCGCATAAGGCAGATTTTCGTCGGATTGAGTTCCGCCTGAAGTTTCCGGTTCAGATTCACGGCTCCGGCGGCGCCGCGCTGCATCGGCGTCAGCACCTGGATATCCCGTACCGGCGATACCCGGTAGTACTGCGGCAGATTCCTGGTGCAGTAGCGGACGACCAGATCAGCAGCCGCTTCGGAAGCCGCCGCGGCGTCCCCTGCATTCCCCGACAGCCGCTCAATGTCCGCAAAGAAAAAGTCCGAATCCCTGCCGCCCCGCATATCGATCGCTTCCCCGCGGTTAATGCGGTGGGCATTTGTGATAATGCGGCTGCCCATCGCCTGACGGAAAATCCTCGTGAGACGGACAGACGGAATCACGCCCGAGCGGAGCAGGTCCGAGAGAACATTTCCGGCTCCCACGGACGGCAGCTGGTCCGCGTCGCCGACCAGTACCACAGTCATATC
This sequence comes from uncultured Lachnospiraceae bacterium, assembly GCA_902783935.1. GTDB lineage: Bacteria > Bacillota > Clostridia > Lachnospirales > Lachnospiraceae > Chordicoccus. The sequence goes on from CACZTA010000218.1 coordinate 1,860, forward strand.
TTCGGGAACCGCCTTCAACAGGTTATACATGAGGAGGAGGTCAATCATGGAACACTCGTCGACAATCAGGACATCTCCCTCGAGAGGATTTTCCTCGTTCCTTTTATAACCTTCCGGCGGCTTCGTCTCGAGCAGCCTGTGGATTGTCTTTGCCTCCATTCCCGTCGCTTCGGACAGGCGCTTTGCGGCGCGCCCGGTCGGCGCGGCGAGCAGGATCCGTGCATTGCATTCGCGAAAAGCCGTGATGATGCCGAGCGTCGTCGTGGTCTTTCCGGTTCCCGGGCCCCCGGTCAGGATGAAGATTTTATTTGTGACCGCTGCGAGGATCGCCTCCATCTGGATCTCGTCATATTGCATCCCGGTCTTCATCGAGATCCGTTCCTTAAGGCCGGTCAGGCCGGCGGAAAACGCCGGGGCTGAGGAAAGGAGCCTGGTCATGCGCCTGGCAGTCCCGGTCTCGGCAAAGAAAAACGGAGGCAGGTAAATCGCCTCTATTGTCTCCGTCCCTTCAGAATCTGACGGGGCACCCGGCAGCGTCTGCTCTGTCCCGGCAGAGGACACTTCAATCTTTTCCCTGATGACATCTGACGTCTTCACCATCTCATCAAGCGTCATGGCCAGAAGGGATTCATCGACGTTAAGGAGTTCCTCTGCTGTTTTCATCAGCTGCGGTTTCTCCGCGTAACAGTGGCCTTCCTCCGACAGCTGGTTGAGCGCGTAAAAAATGCCGCTGCGAAGCCGCGCATACCTCTCCTCGCCAAACCCCATTTTCCCCGCAATGATATCCGCTGTCCGGAACCCGATTCCCCGGATATCATCCGCAAGCCGGTAGGGATTTTCCTGCACCACGCGGATGCTGTCGTCTCCGTATGTCTTAAAGATTTTTGTCGCGTGGCTTGTGCTTACCCCGTGATCCTGCAGAAAAATCATAATATTCTTTATCGCTTTCTGCTCCGACCAGCCCGCTTTGATGCGGTCCACGCGCACGCGCCCGATTCCCTCCACCTCGATCAGGCGGTCCGGGTCCGTCTCAATTATTTCCAGTGTATCTGCCCCGAAAAACTGAACGATCTTTTTCGCATACTTCGGCCCGATCCCTTTGATCAGACCGCTTCCGAGATATTTTTCTATGCCGTAGGCTGTTGCCGGCAGCGTCTCTTCATACGTCTCCACCGCAAACTGGCGGCCGTATTTTCCGTCTACCTTCCAGCTTCCGCCGAGCATGAGGACGCTGCCCACATGCGGCTCGGGCATAGTGCCGACAACCGCAACCAGCTCGCGGTATCCCTTTACCCGGCACTTGAGCACGGTATATCCGTTTTCTTCATTCTGATACGTAATGCGTTCCACAACGCCGCGGAGATGTTCCATGGCCTCATGCTCCTGTCTCTTGCCCTGTCAGGGGATGCTGATTTCACAGTGAGAAGATCTCCGCTCCCAACGCCTCCGCTTCCCACGGATCATGCGAAGCCATCAGGACCATGCGGTCCGAAGCGCAGCGGCTGACCATTTCCATGCATCTTCTCTTCGTTTCGTGATCAAGGCCGGTAAAAGCCTCATCCAGAACCAGCAGATCAGACGGATGCATGAGCGCCCTCACGATCGCCGCCCTCCGCTTCATACCGCCGGACAGTTCATCGGGGAACATATCCTCACTCCCTGCAAGCCCCGCTTCAGAGAGCAGTGCCCGCGCAGCGTGGTTTTTCTCTTCCCCTGCTTCACTTCCTGCAAAAAACAATACATTTTCCAATACGGTTTTCCACGGGATGAGGCGGTCCTCCTGAAAAACGGCGGAAACAGAAAACGGGTCTGCAGCCCTGACGGTTCCGCCCTTCGGCTTCGCAAGCCCCATGGAAATCCTCAGAAATGTCGTCTTGCCGGATCCGGACTTTCCCTGAAGGCAGACCCGGTCATTATTCCGGAGGGACAGGGACAGATTTGAGAAAACGGGTTTCTGCATGCCATAGCTGAAACTGACCGCGTCAAAGATCACAAACCGTTCCCTGCCGGGCACGTCTTCAGAGACTGCCGGCATTTCAGCCCCGGCCATTTCTGCAGGAACAGGAACAGCTGAAGGGCCGGCATCCGGTGCCGCTGCATTCTCCCCCGCGGCAGTCACGGAAACCGCTTCGCGTCTGTCTTTTGCAAGATGCAGCAGCCGTTCCGTTATTTTCTGAAGAATGATGCTGAGCGCCACGATCACCAGCGTCACCGCAAAAACCTCATCATATGCGACGGAACTCTTTCCGGCCCAGAGGAGGTTGCCGAGCGAATCCTGCGTGCGGCAGATGACTTCAGCCGCGACGCCCGATTTCCAGGCAAAACCGATACCGCTTCCGGCCGCCGAAGAAATATACGGCCGGATCGAAGGCAGCAGAATCTCCCGAAGGATTCTTCTTCCGGGCAGCCCGAAGACCCTTGCCATTTCGACAAGGCCCTTATCCGCTGCGCGGAGACCGGACTCGACATTTGCCCAGATGACCGGCAGCACCGTGAAGAATGTAATTGTTGAGGGAATCTTCTCCCGGCTCACCCAGAGAAAGACAAGGATCGTAAAAGAAGCGACGGGGATCGCGCGGATCAGGCCGAGAAGCGGCTGGAACAGCGTATGCAGAAATTCTGATTTCACACACAGGACAGCCATCGCCGTGCCGGCGGCAAATGCCAGCGCAAAGCCCGCGGCGATGCGGAGAATGGAAAAAAAGACCGCATGAAAAAAACCCCGGTCCGCCATCAGGCGGATCAGAGCGGCAGCCGTGCGGTAAGGAGTCGGAACAGGGATAAGCAGGTGCCTGTTCACCAGAACGGCACCTGCCTGCCATGCGAGAATCCAGAATGCAGCGGCTGCAATCTGTTTTACCCTTGAATTATGCACCGTAGTAGAAGTCATCGCCCGGCAGTGCGCCGCCGACGCTCTTCGGATTTGCGTCAAACATCACCTGAAGGTAGCCGGAAAGCTGTGCTTTCATATCTTCCCCGGTGACAAATGTGAGGCCGCACTGGGGAATCGCCTTCTGTGCCAGAGGTGCTTTCGGGATCAGGCCGTACTGTTCGCAGAGCGCGGCCGTCCCTTCCGTGTCTTCCTGTGCGGCAGTGATAGAAGCTTCGTATTCAGAGAGGAAGGTTTTAACTTCTTCCGGATGTGCTTCCAGGTAGTCATTGCGGACGACCACACAGCCCATCATAAGCGTGCTGCCGCCTTCTGCGACGGCTTCCCATTCTTCCGTCATATCGAACAGCTTCACTGCGCCTTCATTCTGCATCAGGATCGATGTTGCGACCGGCTGCGGAGCCATGATCATTGCGTCCGGCGCACTCGCCCAGACACCCGGCA
>CACZTA010000219.1 GCA_902783935.1 uncultured Lachnospiraceae bacterium
GGTGAAGCGGATTTTCAGGCCCGAATTCCTGAACCGGATCGATGAGACGATCGTTTTCCATCCGCTGACGCAGAAGGAAGTGGAGGAAATTGCCGGGCTCCTTCTTAAATCACTGAAGACGCGGGCCCGGGAACAGATGGATATCGATATGCGCATATCGCCTTCGGTCAGGAAATACGTGGCGGAAAAAGGATTTTCGCCGAAGTATGGAGCGCGCCCTGTGCGCAGGGTTATTCAGACGGAAATTGAAAACCCCGCATCCGAAATGATAGTGCGCGGGGAATGCGGCGGAGGAAGCACGCTTAAAGTCTCCGTCAGGAACGGAAAACTACAGATGCAAGCAAATGTATAAGGAGGTTGCCCGCATGGCTGCAGTGACAGAACTCATACGCACGGAAAAAGACGGAACCATCAGCTTCGGAAACTATGAACTGGCGGTCAAAACTAAAAAGAGTGATTACGAGTTTGAAGGAGATCTGTATAAGGTAAAGACATTCTCGGAAATAACACGCCTTGAGAAAAATGAACTGTTTGTCTACGAGTCGGAGCCCGGGACCGCGGTCACTCATCTGAAAGAGACGGCTGACGGGATGGAATTCTGTGTGGAGGGACCTGATAATGCACAGATCACGGTAGAATGCGAACCGGAAACGGCCTACGATATCTATTTTGACGAAGAGCTCCGCGATACACAGCGCTCCAACCTGGGAGGAAAGATCTCTTTCAGCGTCGAGCTCGGAAACGGCAGGGCAGTTTCTGTTCTGATTACGAAACACTGATAAAAAGGAATACAGGGAGAGATGGCAAAAGCGAAATCCGTATTTTTCTGCCAGAACTGCGGTTTTGAATCAGCGAAATGGATGGGACAGTGCCCTTCCTGCAGGGAATGGAATACCTTTGCGGAAGAGCGGGTGACTGTCAGCGCCGGTACGCGGAAGAAGGAAGAGAACAGGCAGCGGCCTGTCCGGATCCGCGACATCGAACTGTCGGCGGATTCCGGAATCAGTACCGGAATAGGAGAACTGGACCGTGTTCTCGGCGGAGGCATTATCACGGGTTCCCTGATCCTGATCGGAGGAGATCCCGGGATCGGGAAATCGACCCTGCTCCTCCAGACATGCAGGAACCTGGCCTTGTCGGGCCACAGTGTCCTCTATATTTCCGGAGAGGAATCTCTCCGGCAGATAAGGATGCGGGCGGAACGGATCGGGGAATGCCCTGACCGCCTGTTCCTCCTCGCCGAGACGAATCTCGCAGCTGTCCGGGAGACGCTGGAGCGTGAGAAACCGGAAGTCTGCATCATTGATTCCATTCAGACGATGTACAGCGATGAGATCGCGTCGGCTCCGGGGTCTGTCTCCCAGGTCAGAGAAGCCACCGGTATCCTGATGAGGCTGGCAAAGAGCCTCGGGATCTCTGTTTTTATCGTCGGACATGTGACAAAAGACGGTGCGGTGGCAGGGCCGCGCGTACTGGAGCATATGGTGGATACCGTCCTGTATTTTGAAGGAGAGCGCCACGCGTCCTACAGGATCCTGCGGGCAGCGAAGAACCGCTTCGGGCCGACAAATGAAATCGGTGTTTTTGAGATGCGGGACTCCGGCCTCGCGGAAGTGGCGAACCCGTCCGAATACATGCTGAGCGGCAAACCGGAAGGTGCTTCGGGATCGGTCGTTGCCTGCTCCCTTGAGGGGACGAGACCGCTTCTCGTGGAGATCCAGGCGCTTGTGGTCAATACATCTTACGGTATGCCGAGGCGGACGGCGGTGGGAGCGGATTATAACCGCGTCAATCTTCTGATTGCAGTGCTTGAGCGCAGATGCGGCCTGCCTCTGGGGGATTCCGACTGTTATGTGAATATTGCCGGGGGGATCCGCATGAATGAACCGGCGATGGATCTGGGAATTGCACTGGCTGTGGCGTCAGGCTTCAGGGACCGGCCTGTGGGTGAAAAGGTTGTTGTTTTTGGTGAGATCGGACTGAGCGGCGAAGTAAGGGCGGTCAGCCAGGCGCAGCAGCGGGTCAGTGAAGCTGTGAAGCTCGGATTTAATACGGTTGTCCTGCCGAAGGCCAGTATGAAGACTGTAAAGAAGACGGAGGGTATACGGCTGATCCCTGTTGAAACGCTCCGGGAGGCGATTGAGAGAATTCTGTGACGGCTGCCGGAGGGAAGGCAGGTCCTGTAATGATTTTCACACCGGTATCTGTTTCTGTCTTATAAATAAAAGAAAAAAGAAATTTTAAAAACATGTGTTGACATCGGGCCCGAGGGGTGATAATATACAATACGCGCCTGCGAAAGCGGGCGCAGAAAAAACAAAAAAGATGTTGACAGCACGCTTGTGTGATGCTACAATATCTCTTGCGCTTGCGAAAAAGCGGGCGCGAAAAAACGAACCGGCACATTGATAACTGAACAGTGAAACACATACAAGAACCTGAAAATTCTTTACAGTTTTAGAGAAGCGAAAGCA
>CACZTA010000220.1 GCA_902783935.1 uncultured Lachnospiraceae bacterium
AACTGTCCGCTGGCCCTGACTCCCTGATCCGGAAGCCACAGGATGTTATCCAGCGTTAAGGCGGGAACCTGCTCCCAATCAACTGCGCCCCTGACGCGGGTAATGCCATAACTGTTCATAGAGATTTCCTTTCTGTCCGGATCATCTGTTTCCGATCCATAGCCGGTGAAAGGGTCCGGGTCTACGTCGATAACGTAAAGCAGGTGCCTGTTTTCATGGAGAATAACAAACCAAAAAGATTCGCGACAGCCCAGACAAATGGATATCTTTTCTAAATGACAGATTGGATTTTGAGGAATTGGAACACATCAACTGAACTGTATTCTGCCGGTGGCAGACTTGAACTTCTGTCAGGCTCCCGGGAATCCATAGGTGCTTATATATCCTTTGAGCACAACATCCTCATCCGGCATAGTGAACGTAAAGATCCCCCACCCGGTCTGTTCAATTTCCACTCCATTCATCACCACTACGACTCTTCCGTCTGCCACATCACACGTATAGACCGTGACAGTCTCCCCTGCCCTTGCGCCGGAAGGACAGTCTACAAAAACATCTCCTTCCGGCGTGATCTGATGCTCACCCTCAGACAGCGGTTCCGGTCCCGGACCCTGTCCCAGGCTTCCTGTCATCCCGCCTGTCAGGTAAGCATTCAGGTCAATCGAATCAGAACCCGTTTCAGACTGGCTCTGTACCGGCGTTTCAGGCTGGTTCAGATTCGGTACCTCTGTCGAATAATCAAAATCAATTCCTTCAAACAGGGCATCCGTACAGTCATAGTTAAATCCCATGATTCCAAAATGTCCGGTTTTGATCTCCTGTACCGTTTCTGCACTGTCATAGGCCGTGAGAACACCAAAACCGTCAATCACCGGCTGCACCACACATACCTCATTTTCTGAAGAGTTCGTATAGACCATCAGCGCGATTCCGTCATTTACATCCGCTGTCAGTGACATCTGGATCTTGAAACCGATGCTGTCTGGCTGGATAATATTCTCTCCGAAATGCAGTGCGCTCCTCTCTTCTTCCGGGAACCGGAAAACGCCGAGCAGTTCGATGGATTCCGTTTCCCTGTAGGAATCCGAAACAAGATCCCTTCTCCCGTTCATAACAGTGGTGGTCTGGACGGTTCCGTCATATGCTCCCCCATTCGGCCTGAATACCAGAATGAAGCTGGATCCGTCCGACGCCCGGACACTTACATGATCCGTAATGATCTGGTCAATGTCCATGTCACATTCATCCATCGTTTCAAAACGAAAGAGCTTTCCGATCCGGATCTCTTCGGAATCCCAGTCACCGGAGAGCACTCTCTGCCTGCCCTTTCCCTGCCAGATCGCGTCAAAGCGGAAATAGTATCTTCCACTGCCTGTGACATCCAGGTAAGTCATCAGATAGTTCCCGCCGTCTGTGACCGTGATGTCTCTGGTATACGCGTTCATCGTGTCAGAGTAGGCTTCGGACTGCCAGTCGGAGAAGTAAACATATGGTACATCCTGGTACCGGTTATCGTTCGGCGCAGACAGGGCTCCCTGATCAGCGCTGCCAGAATACGTTCCGTCCGGATTCTGATAATCCGCATTATTATCAAATGCGCCTGCCCATATAACCGAAGCGGCCGTAATGTTCATGGTCAGAGTCATTATCGCCATCATTTTCCATTTCATATCGATCCTGCCCTCCATATGATTCTTTTTCTGTGGACATTACAATGATGTCATCCCCTGTTACCTGTTAAAACGAAAAACAGCCCGCTTCGGTCACATTCAGTACTTTACGAGGAATGTCAGTATTTCATATGGCCTGATGAAAAATCTGATCTGATTTCCCTCCGGGACAATCTCTCCGAGAACATCCTCCATCAGATTCGCCGTCTTAACGGACCTGGGCGTAAAGCCGAATGTCATGACAGCCTCTGACCGGGCTCCATAGCATTCGTACACGCGGATAATCGTATCTTCCCCGTCCATTTGCCGCTTTACCGTCTCTACTATGACGTTATCCCTGTCTGTCTGTACAAAAGGCGGCAAATCCGATGAGGACGAACTCCTGTTTCTGCCCGGAACGGTTATGACAGGAATATTGAGTCTGTAAGCTGCAGCCGGAATACCGGCCGCGCGCCAGTCTCCCGTATGCGGCATTATGGAATACGTAAAGAAATGCCTCTCCTGATCCGCCTCCGGGTTCGGATAGGTTGATGACTTCAGGAGCGTCAGAGCCATACTGTCCTCATCAACGGAATATCCGTATTTACAGTCATTCATCAAACTGAATCCATAATCCGCTTCTGAAACGTCAGCCCACTTGTGCGCGCATACCTCGAATCTGGCCGCATCCCAGCTGGTGTTTTTATGGGCAGGGCGCTTTACATTTCCGTATTGGATGTCATAAGTTGCCTCATTGTAGAAAACGTCCACCGGAAAATGCGCCTTCAGCATATAATGCGCTTCCCTCCAGTCAACAGTCGTCACAAAGTCCACCCGGTCCAGATCCCTGTAGAAAATCAGATCCTGCCAGATGTCTGAGCGGTTGAATCTGTAG
>CACZTA010000221.1 GCA_902783935.1 uncultured Lachnospiraceae bacterium
AAAACCTGCGGGATCAGTACCCTGTTTATCGGGATTGCAGGTGCGATGGAAGGCATGCTGCACATAGAGAACAATGCAGTCGGCAGCGGCAAGGCGATGATGGTCGTTCTCTGCCTCACGATCGGCACCGTCATCGGGGAGCTGCTCGGGATCGAGCGGGGATTTGAGCGGTTCGGCGAGTGGCTGAAAAACAGGACGGGGAACAGCGGCGACCGGAATTTTGTGAACGCATTTGTCACGGCGTCCCTCACCGTCTGCATCGGGGCCATGGCGATCGTGGGATCAATCCAGGACGGCATCATGAGTGACTATACCACGCTGTCCGTGAAAGCGGTCCTGGACTTTGTCATTATCATCGTGATGACATCTTCCATGGGCAGAGGGTGCATTTTTTCGGCAATCCCGGTTTTCCTTTTTGAGGGAACCGTCACGGTGCTGGCCAGACTGATTGCGCCGGTCATGACGGAGGCGGCAATCGCATATCTGTCAATGATCGGTTCAATTCTGATTTTCTGTGTCGGGCTGAATCTGGTATGGGGAAAGAAAGTCCGCGTGGCCAATATGCTGCCTGCGGTGGTGCTTGCGGTGATTGCGGCTTATCTGCCGTGGTGAAATAGAAGGTATAAAATGACACCGGTCTGAAATCAGGTTTCTGACTTCAGATCGGTTAATTTTTTTCCGTAAAAGAAATCATGAACCATATGGTCATATTCTTCCCACATGGGCAGCGTGCGGCATACCGATTTCCTCGGGCAGTCGTTGACCTTGCCGGCGAGACAGGCAACGGATGAGAGCGTCCCTTCCATGAGGTCCAGGATTTCGCCCACCGTATAGTCTTCCGGCTTCCGGCAGAGCTTATAGCCGCCGCCTTTGCCGCTGGCGCCGACCAGCAGTCCGCCTGCGACCATATCCTTCACAATAATTTCCAGATATTTCTTTGAGATTTCCTGCCGGGCAGCGATATCCTTCAGCGGGATATAACTGCCGTTATCATTTTCAGCGAGATCGAGCATGACCCGGATCGCATATCTTCCTCTTGTTGAAATCATATGATGTCCTCCCGGCTGTTTTGCCTATTATACCGTAGGTGAATAGGTAATTCAAGATGGAACATGCCTTTTCTGTTAAAACCCATTGACACGGTAGGTAATAAGAATTATAATTCTCGTGAGTTGAACAGAAGGGAGTTTTATCATGATTTATGCTGATAATGCAGCGACTACAAAAATGAGTAAGGCTGCTGTTGATACGATGGTTACCATGATGAATGAGGAGTGGGGCAATCCGTCAAGTCTCTACAGCCACGGGCAGAATGCAAAAGAAGTTCTGGAAAAAGCCCGCGAGGATGTGGCGGCCGTGATCGGTGCGCAGCCGGGGGAAATCCTTTTTACCTCCGGGGGAAGCGAAGCGGATAACCAGGCGATCCGGTCCGGTGCGGAGCTCGGCAGGAAGAAAGGGAAAATGCATATCATTTCGTCCGCCTTTGAGCACCATGCAGTACTCCACACACTGGAAAAGCTGAAAAAAGAAGGATTTGAAATTACACTTCTGGCTGTCCATGAAAACGGCCTGATCAGGCCGTCAGAGGTTGAAGAGGCGATCCGCGACGACACCTGCCTGGTGACGATTATGTACGCAAACAACGAGATCGGGACGATTCAGCCCATCCGGGAGATCGGAGCCGTCTGCAGGAAGAAAAACGTCCTGTTCCATGTGGACGCAGTGCAGGCAGTCGGACATATCCCGGTGAATGTCGCAGATGACAATATCGATATGCTTTCCGCCTCCGCGCATAAATTCCACGGTCCGAAAGGCGTCGGCTTCCTGTATGCAAAGAAGGGGATCCTGCTCACGAACCTGATTGAAGGCGGCGCACAGGAGCGCGGAAAACGGGCAGGGACGGAGAATGTGCCCGGCATCGCCGCGATGGCGGCTGCGCTGAAAGAAGCGGCGGCAGGCATGCAGGAAAATGCGGCTCATCAGACCGCCATGAGAGACCGGCTGATCGCGGGAATCGGAGAGATTCCGCATTCCGCACTCAACGGGGACGCTGTTCACCGGCTGCCCGGAAACGTAAACTTCTGTTTCGAAGGAATCGAGGGAGAGTCTCTGCTGCTTCTCCTGGATGATAAAGGCATCCAGGCGTCTTCGGGCAGCGCGTGCACTTCGGGCTCCCTGGATCCGAGCCATGTCCTCCTTGCAATCGGGAGGGTCCATGATGTGGCCCACGGCTCACTCCGGCTGAGTATCGGCGAAGATATCACCGGGGAAGAGGTGGATTACATTATTCAGTCAGTAAAAGATGTCGTCGGGTATCTGCGCAGCTTCTCGCCGATCTGGCGGAACCTGATGGAAGGCAAAAAAGCATTCATTCTGTGAAAAGGAGGCTTTCAGAATGGCGTTATACAGCGAAAAAGTAATGGATCATTTCCGCAACCCGCGCAATGTCGGCGTGATCGAGGATGCAAACGGGATCGGTGAAGTCGGCAATGCAAAATGCGGCGATATTATGAAAATGTACCTGAAGATAGAAGATGATATCGTGCAGGACGTAAAGTTTGAAACCTTCGGATGCGGCAGTGCGATTGCCTCAAGCTCGATGGCGACGGAGCTGATTAAGGGACAGCCTGTCAGTGAAGTGAAAAAGCTGACGAACAAGGCAGTGGCGGAAGCGCTTGACGGGCTGCCGGCCTACAAGATGCACTGCAGCGTGCTGGCGGAAGAGGCCAT
>CACZTA010000222.1 GCA_902783935.1 uncultured Lachnospiraceae bacterium
AGCACTGGTGGAAGTAACGTTCTTGACATGTGAAACGGTACCCAGGGCACGTTCCATGGGTACGGTCACGTTCATCTCCACCCTTTCCGGCGATGCGCCCGGATAGGGTGTGACTACCATCATGTGCGGAAGACTGATGAAAGGAAGCAGATCCGTCGGGATCCTGGTGACTGATACGATGCCCAGGATGAGTATGATGAGAACCGCGACCAGCACGGTGAAAGGCTTTTTAACGCTGAATTTTTCCATTGAATGATCTTGCGGGCCGCTCCCCTGATGACGCCTCCGGCTGTCATATGTACGTGCATACATACGCAGCACCTTAACCGCCTGTCGCGCAACCGAACCAAATCATTTATAATCAGAATGTATCCGGTTCAGTTAAAGATAAAGTTTATTCTCTTTCCTAAACACGATGATTACAAGCTGTTTATCCAATTAAAAGTATAAACTTTTTGTAAATTATGGCTACGAAAAACTACTATACGATCAGCGAATTCGCAAAGTTCAGGAATATCAATATCAACTCCCTCCGATATTATGAAAAACTCGGGTTCCTGACACCTGCCCACATCGATCCCTATACCAAATACCGGTACTATACTTCCCAGCAGCTGAATGAGCTGGATCACATCATGATGTGTACCGACTACGGTATTCCGATCAGGAATCTGAAGAACTATCTGAACAGCGACGGGGAGCTCTCCGAACGCACGCTGCTGGAGGACAGCCGCAAACTGGCGCTCGAGAGGATAGACGCTGCCAGAAGGGACCTCGAAAAGATCGACTATATGCTCCGGTTCATTGAAGAAAGCCAGCAGTACGCAGATAACAGGGGCATGTATACAAGACACATACGTGAGCGGCTCTTCGCGACGATCGACTGCACCGGCTGTATGCATGATCCGAGAAAGAGCGAGCCGCTGCTGCACAAACTGTATGATTACTGTCGGGAATATGATCTGAATCCTGTGCTCCCGGCAGGCTTTATCTTCGTGTATCACAAGGACGGTTTTACTCCGCGGCTGTATCTGGAATGTACCGGAGAGCTTCCGGACGACCCCAATACTGTGATCATTCCTGCCGACGAATACCTGTGTATTCAGACTTCCTTCGGCAATGGCGAAATCATGGAGCAGATCGCGGAGGAGAATTTCGATACGACGGAGAACAGCATGCTGATCATGACAAAGCTTATGCTGGATAAGATCACTATCAGAGGGGTCCGCAGCGAATACCAGTTCCTGCCGGACTGCGCGGACCGTATCTTCCGGTAAAACAAAAGGTGCCTGACACCATTAAATTTTGTTTACAAAAATTTAATGGTGTCAGGCACTATTAAGGCACTATTAACTCATAATCATTCCCATGAAATGCCCGTAAACTTCTTAAAGCCTTCCATGCTCTTTTTGATCGAATCGATCTGGGTAGGCAGCCTGGTGTAATCCTGCTCCAGAATAATGTATTCCGCATCGGTATATTCATTCGCCGCATTGATGATGTCCTGGATATGCATGATACCGGAACCGATCTCGGTGAAAGCCGCATGACCCGCTTCAGAGAAAGCAATATCGGGCTTTTCTTCTTCCACTTCATGCTTTCCGCCTGCCTTCGCATAGTTGGACTCGGCGTTCATGCCAACGAACATGCCTTCCTTCATCGCGCGTTCTTCAGGCGTGATACCGACCACGTTGATCGCGATCGTGGAATCCCATGCAAAGTCCTTCTGATGGACAAGCTTGACTCTCTTACCCATATGCTTGAGCATTTCGACCGGGCAGAGGCCTGCACGCATGACCCAGAATGTATCCAGCTCGAAGGAAAGATACTCAGGATCCGTATTTTCCATGATGTAGTCTTCGATCGTCTTGCCGTTGAAGGTACGGAACTCGAAGTGATGGTTGTGATACAGGAAGGTCATACCTTCTTCACGGAGCTGTCTGCCGAGTTCGTTGAAGCCTTCGATCTGGTGCATCATATCGTCATAGGTCGAAAAACTGCCCATGGGATTGACGAGGTTCGTATTGCCTACGATCCGGTTGTACTTGACGACTTCCTTCAGATCCGCGCTTTCCAGCGGGAAGATATGGGTGCTGACGATCCTGGAGCCGTACTTGTCGAACTCTGCCTTGATCTCTTCCGCCGGTACGCCGAAGCCGCAGCCCGGATCCTTGAGCGCATTGTGGTTGCAGGTCTCGATGTATTTGTACCCGCATTCGCCGACCTTGCCGATCGTCGCGATGGGATCCTTTGCCATTTCTTCTCTTACGGAATAAAGGATCAATCCAACTTTCAGTGCCATAGTATACCCCCTTGCATTTCTTTTTGCCTGTTTATGCCTTCGCTACAAACTTACTCTAAACCCTGTCATGATAACAGAGTCAATACCCTGTACACACTTTTTCAGCGGCTCATCCGATCCCAGTAAGATCATACTGGTCCAGATACAGGCTTGCCCTCTCACAGACCTTCTTCAGGCATTCCCCGTCGAACGGGCTTTCCAGCCCGGCGTGCTCCAGCAGCTCCGTAAAGGTCCTGCTGCCGCCCTGCCTGGTGTAGGCCATGTACTTCTCCCAGGCCTTTTCCCTGTCTTCCTGTATCATCGCCCAGAACTCAAGGCTGACCGTCTGCGCCAGGCAGTAGTCGATGTAATAGAACGGGCTTTCATAAATATGGAGCTGTCTCTGCCAGCCTTCCCCGTCCGCATAGAACGGGATGTCGTGATCCAGTTTCATCCACGGCATATAGATCCCGAGCAGTTCCTTCCAGACACCGTGACGCTCTGCCGGCGTCATCTGCGGCTTCTCATAGACGATATGCTGGAAATGATCCACCATCGTCCCGTAAGGAATGAAGGTCAGGGCGCCGGCCAGATGGCTGTAACGAAATTTACGGGCATCCTTCCCGAAGAAATCATCCGCCGAACTCTCCCCGAAGAACTCCATTGACATGGAATGGACCTCGCAGGCCTCCATGCTGGGCCAGATCGTCTCCATCGGGACACGGTCACGGTTCATCCACTCGGCGAAGGCATGTCCTGCCTCGTGCGTCACGACTTCCACGTCATGCTGCGTGCCGTTGAAGTTGGCGAAGATGAACGGTACGCCGTAATCCGGCAGTCCCGTGCAGTATCCGCCGGCCGCTTTGCCGGGCGTCGACAGCAGGTCCATCAGTTCCCCGTCCAGCATGGTCCCGAAGAATTCCGACGTTTCTTTGGAAAGCCCGTCGTAGAACCGCTTCGCGGCAGCC
>CACZTA010000223.1 GCA_902783935.1 uncultured Lachnospiraceae bacterium
GACTGCTTCGTAAACGGTCTGCCGCGTGACAGCGCCATACTCTCTCCTTTTGTTGTCACTCCTGGCGGAATAGCCGCACAGGAAATGAACAACCTGGAGATCATCAACAAATACTTTTCATCAGCCGATGTGAAAGCCGCACGAAGCCTCTGGTTCAGCCCGCTGTACGGTTCCTATAATCTCAGGACACTGATTTTTCTGATGTGGAAGGGAATCAACGGGATCTACGAACCTCACATCCCGCTCAGTTATCTCAGGAGTACCTTTGAAACTCTCTGGGAGAAAGAATATGATATCCTTAATGCAACGGGCCACAACCGTTTCCGCACAAAGGCGGATATCTCGCCGTGGCTCTTCCGCATGTGGCAGCTCCTGAACGGCCGGTTCCGTCCGCGCGACGTGCATTTCGGCAGATACACTTCTCTGCCGGACCAGAAAGAAACGGTTATTCAGACACTCAGGAACCCGGGAAAATGTAAAATGCTCTGTATTAATGACAGTCCGAAGCTCGAAGACTTTGAGGCATACAGAGACGAGATCAACTGTGCGCTCGATGCGCTGCTCCCCGGAAAATCCGTCTATGAACGGTAATCATTGAAAGGATTCGTCTTAACTGAATGGCATCTGACAAAAATCAAAGCGAACCGATAAAGGGCAGTATCAAAAAAAATGTGGCACTGAACACATTTTATGAGATCCTGTCCATCATTCTGCCTTTTATTACAGCTCCATATGTATCCAGAGTGATCGGGACGAAGGGTGTCGGGATCTACAGTTATACACACTCCTACCAGACCTTCTTTGCGATGCTGGCTACGCTCGGCACAATTTCATACGGAACGCGTGAAATTTCGAGAGCCCGCAACGATGCGCAGCTTCGCAGCCGCCTTTTCTGGGAAATCGAACTGCTGACGGTCGGGACGACATTTGCCTGCATTCTCATGTGGCTCGTTTTTACTTTTTTTGCCGGTGATGACCGGATTTATTATCTCGTCCTGACGATGGGGCTCCTGAATTCAGCCTTTGACATTCACTGGTTCTTCTCGGGACTTGAGCAGTTTCAGTACCAGGTAAAGCTGAACACGATTTTCCGCCTGACAGGTGTTGTCCTGCTTTTTGTCCTGATCCATGACAGCAGCGACCTGCTCCTCTATATCATCCTCATGACCGCCGTCAATGTGCTCTCTTCGCTCTCCATGTGGATATATCTTCCGCGTTTTCTCGTAAAGGTCAATATCCGTGAGCTGCGCATCAGAAGACATTTCCGGCAGACATTGATTTACTTCATTCCGAATGCCGCCACCTCCATCTATACCGTACTGGACAAATCACTGATCCAGCTTATCACGCACGATGCTTACCAGAACGGCTATTACGAACAGGCAACCAAAATCATCAACATGGTGAAAGCCCTGACTTTTTCCTCCCTGAATGTGGTTCTGGGATCCAGAATTGCCTACCTCTTCAAGGAACAGCGGTATGATGAAATCCGGAGCCGCATTGCGGACTCCATTCACTATATTCTGTTCATGGGAATCGGATGCTGCCTCGGCATCATCGGGGTCGCACGCCGGTTTGTGCCCCTCTTTTTCGGGCCCGGATATGAAGGCTCCATCATCCTTCTGCAGCTTCTGAGCCCGGTCGTTATCATCATCGGTATCAGCAACTGTCTCGGTACGCATTATTATACCCCCGCGGGACTCCGCAAGCAGAGTGCCGCCTATATCGTAGCCGGTGCAGTCGTGAACCTCGTCATGAACCTGCTGCTGATTCCCCGCTTCGCGGGGGCCGGCGCTGTTGCCGGCACGCTGGTAGCCGAGACAACGATCACCGTATTGTATCTCACCCACTGCAGCGGGTATCTCACATTCAGGCAGATTCTTCTGTCCGCATGGAAAAAGCTCGCTGCCGGTGCAGTTATGCTACTCTTTATCCTGGCCGCGGACCGCATGATCCGCAGCAGCCTTCTCGCTGTCGCAGTCTCAGTAGCAGGCGGAGCCGCGCTTTATCTGCTCGCACTGATCCTGCTTCGCGACACATTTGTTACGGATTTTCTGATTCACAGAATTCTCGGCTCTTTCATTCGCAAAATAAAAAAATGAGTCAGGAAACCCTGACTCAGAATACCGCATAAGCGAAACTTGTGGCATCGAAGGTATTCCCGTAGACGCCGAATACGAGAATGAACAGGACAGCCCCGATATAGACGCTCCATCTGATCAGGAGCGGCTGGGCTGCAATCGTTTTTCTGAGACGGATGTTCTTCTCATGCAGAAGGTCGACAATCCAGAGAAGAATAAGGCCGAACAGGGCTGCATACCAGTCTTTCTGATCCACCCCGTGCGTATATAGAGATCCGTCAAACAGAACCCACAGGCGGAGTTCCGAAAACATTCTCCGCATAATGAGCAGAAACGCTTCAAGTGAGCCGCCCGCAGTAATCATGCGGCCGATTCCGAAAAGGATAAATGTACGGACTCTCCTGAAAACACGCCATCCTGCCGTCTCTGTCCGCATTCCGCAGGCAGATTCAATCTTCGTGAAAAGCGGTTCCGTGATCATTCCCAGAATGATCAGAAATCCCCAGTATAATCCCCAGACAAGATAATCCAGTCCGGTCCCGTGCCATAAACCGGTCATGATCCAGACGAGCAGGAGCGGGAACGTCCCCTGAACGACCTGGGCTGCGTGCGGTCCCCTGTTTTTTCTGACTGCCGCAACGCGCTTCATCCGTTCCGGCTTCATGACGATCGGCATATAAACGTAATCTCTGAACCAGCCTCCGAGCGTTATATGCCACCTTCTCCAGAATTCGGCAGCCGTTTCGGCGAAGAAAGGCTGTCTGAAATTCTCTTCCAGCTCAATCCCGATGACTTCCGACGCCCCCAGAGCAATGTCCATGCACCCTGAAAAATCAGCATAGAGGCACAGGACATTCAGGATCATTCCGATTACAAGCTCGACCCCTGCATATCTTCCGGGAGAGGCGAAAGCAGCTGCCGGATAGACGGCAATTCTGTCCGCGATCACCAGTTTCTTGAAAAAGCCCCATATCATGCGCTGAAAACCGAAACAGACCCGCTCATAGTTCATGGGAGGAAGCTCTTTCAGCTGACTGAAGAGTTTTCTGTAGTTGCAGATAGGTCCTTCCACAATACTGAGAAAATATGTCATACAGAGCAGCAGATTAAAGTAATTCCATTCTGTCTTTGCTTTTCTCCAGTACACGTCCAGCAGGTAGCCGATACACGAAAACGTATAATAAGATATCCCGAGAGGAACAAGTATTTTCCCCGGTCTCAGGTCACTGATGGAAGTCACCTTCGGAAAATGCAGCATCCTTCCGGCTTTCACATAAACCAGTATTCCCAGAACCAGGATAATCCCGAACACAAGAAAGACGAGACTCCGCTGTTTATACTGTTTCAGATATATTTTCTTCTCCCGGTTCTTCATGTCGGCCGAAGTCCGCTCGAACTGAAGATAGACGCTTCCCATCAGGGCAGCTGCCGCATAAACGACCAGGGATGTTCCCACTACAATAACCAGCGCACCTGTCCCGCCCATAAAGTAGTAGAAAGCCAGATTCGCAGCCAGAATAATGCCTCTTCTGATCAGGCCTGAATGCATGATACAGTAAACCAGCAGAAAGGCTGCAAAAAAGACGATAAATCCGATTGTGTGATAGGACAGCGTAATCCCTCTGTCCGTCAGAAATTTAATTACCATATAACCCTGTCAATTCATATGCGCAATCTGGTGGTTTTCGCTGTCTGTCGAAATTACGATGGCATCTTCGATCTGTCCTGTTTTCTTATTTAATACAACCATCTGAAGACCCTGGGAGTCTGACGCACGCTCTTCTCCGTTAATTCGTATATAGGACTTCTGTCCGGGAACCGAGCTCATGGCTTCGATTGTAATATCGCCGGCAGTAATCTTTTTTTCTTCTTCCTGCGCGAGGCTCCGGACATCCGATTCATACAGGAC